>NZ_DVDW01000038.1:0-50604 GCF_015296045.1 Thermosynechococcus sp. M3746_W2019_013
AAGAGGGCGTGGGCAGCGGCTTCAAATACAAGACCGTGCCGCACGTCACGCTCAAATCCATCGCCAACAACCCCGAGATCGATGGCATCTACGCCCGCATGCACCCGGCCATCGAAAAGGCGCTCGCCGAGCTCAACGCGGCGCTCAAGGGCCAATCGATCAAATTCAAGGTCACGCAAGGCGGCCGCGCCGGACAGGTCGTGGACTTCGCCGCGCCCGATAGCGCCACCTTCACCATGCCGAGCGGCCAGGTGGTGAAGGTCAACGAACTGGTGGAATGGGAGGTGCCGTTCGAGTTTCCCGCGGACTGGCCCCAGGCGGCGCGCAAACCGTTCGAGGCTTTCCATACCGCCCGCCGCGCCATGCAGAAAGCCATGGACGAGGCCATCGCCCGGCACGCCCCGCAGGAGACGCTCTACGACCAGCCCTTCGTGGACCGCAAAAAGGTGCGCGTGACCGGGCCGTTCACGGTGGAGGCGGTGCCCGCTCCGGCGGTGAAATCGCCGGAGGAGATTCTCGAAGACAAACCGCAACCCGCCGACACCTCCATCGCCCGCTCCGGCGAGACGCTGCGCCAGGCCGAATGGCGCGATGAACTCTTGCGCACCGGCATTCGCGGCAAGGCGGGGCAATACATCCGCTTTACACGGCTCGAACCCCTGCCCGGCTGCCGCTGGCTCCACGCCGACGGCGAGACCCGCCCGAGCGACGAGGGGGCCGACCGAGTCCGCGAGACGGCGCCCGCCTACGACCCGATGCGCGTGGTGGTCTCTTTCGGTCCCGAGCACGCACCGCTGGAACAGCGCCAGGTGGCGCACGCCATCGAAGAGGCGCAGGCGCTGGTGCCCAAACCCAAGCTCATCGTCTTCGCCGCCTTTCAGTTCGACCCGGAAGCGGCCAAGGACATCGACGAGATGAAGCCGGAACTTGCCGGCATGCAGTTCTTGAAAGTGCAGATGAACGCCGACTTGCTCACCGAGGACCTCAAGAAGAAGCGCGCCAGCAACGAATCCTTCTGGCTCATCGGCCAGCCCGATGTGGAAGTTACGAGTTTTGAGTTTTTAGTTTTGAGTGGGAGCCAAGAAAGGATTGCTGAGTATGGAACATTCAAGAAGCTATCGGGACTTGATAGTTTGGCGGAAGTCCATCGCATTAGTTGGCAGGATTTATTCCTGTACGCGCTCCTTTCCCAAGGAAGAGATATATGGGCTTACCTCGCAGATCAGGCGGGCTGGGATTTCCATACCGGCAAATATCGCGGAAGGCCAGGCCAGAAACAGCAAGGGAGAATTCCTCCAGTTTCTTGGAATAGCGCAGGGCTCGTTGGCGGAATTGGAGACTTTGCTGCTGATCTCGCAGAATTTGGGATATCTGACCTCAACGGATGCCGAAGGATTGTTGAACGACTGCGAAGAGATCAGCAAATTGTTGGCGGGCTTGAAGCGCTCGCTCAACTCCTGAATTTTCCGATCCAGCCCCCAACTAAAAACTGGCAACTCAAAACTAAAAACTTGCACTGCCTTGCAGTGCACGGCTTTGACTACTACAACACCAAAACCGGCCAGATCGAGTCGGGCGGCGCGGACAAGATTGCCGTCTGGCTACTCGACACCGACTACGACGGCCGCAGTCTCTATCCACGCCAGGTCTTCTTCCCGATGGCAGGCGAGAACGAGGGCTGGGCGAAACTGGCGCGCAACCTCAAGGCCGAGATTGACGCGGAGCGGATCGACGCCTACCGCGGCACGGTGTCGCTGCCCTTCGAGGCGGGCGAACACAAGCGCATCGCGGTTAAGATCGTGGACGACCGCGGGATTGAGAGCTTGAAGGTCATCGACTTGAACGGGGCGGCCTGATGGATTATGTGCTATCGGAACATGCCCGGGACGCTTTGCAAAAGCGGCAGATTCCGCTCGCCTGGATGGAACGGGTCTTGCGCGCCCCGGAGGTGACCGAGGTCGACCGGGTGGACCCGGACCTGGAACACCGGCTGGCCCGGATTCCAGAGTTTGGCAACCGGGTGTTGCGCGTGATCGTCAATGGCAAGAAAACACCGCCCATTGTCGTGACCGCATTCTTTGATCGAAGGAGGACTATCCCATGAGGCTCAAAGTGGACCAACAGGCCGATGCCCTGTATCTCTCCTTAAGCGATGCGCCTGCGAGCCGGACCGAGGAAGTCTCGCCGGGTGTTATCGTGGATTACGACGACCAGGACCGGGTGGTCGGCATCGAGATGTTGTACCTGTCGAGACGGGCGCCGGACCTTGATCTGCGGCGACTGCTGTTCGAAACGGTGCCCCAGGCCGGTTGAGCGAAGGGAAGAGACCACCGCCATGCCCCGCCCCACCATCGACCGCCTGATCGTCAACTCACCCTATGAGGAGCCAAAGCGATATTGGCGCTACGACCGGGAAACGCGCACCTTCGATTTGGTCGAAGGGCGTCGTCCAGCCGGCTACATCGTGGCAACCCCGGGAGCTAAGTCTTTCGACGATCCCGGGATCTTCGTGGAGATCCCTCTGGTCAATCAGATCCGCCCGCGCGTCAAGGCCTGGCGCGAGGCGGGTTATCCGGGTGTGACCAGTATCACCAAACGGCTGCTGGACCATTGGACCGACCCCGAAAACTTTGACCGGCGGCGCTTCTTCTTCTGCCAACTGGAGGCTGTAGAAACGCTCATCTGGCTCACGGAAGCGCCCGCTGCGGAGCGCGTCGGTATCGAGATTCCCGGCGACGGCGGGGCCTTCATGCGGCAGTGCTGCAAGATGGCCACCGGCACCGGCAAGACTATTGTGATGGCGATGGTCATCGCCTGGCACATCCTCAACAAGGTGATGTCACCGCAGGACGCCCGCTTTTCCAAGAACGTGCTGGCGATCGCCCCAGGGCTGACGGTCAAAAAACGGCTCGCGGTGCTTCTCCCCGCCGCCGAGGGCAACTACTACGAAGCCTTCGACATCGTACCCTCGGCCCTGCTCGACAAGCTCCGCCAAGGCAAGGTGCTCGTGCGCAACTGGCACGCCCTGGCCTGGGAGAGCGAGGAGCAGCTCAAGAAGCGCAAGAGCGTGGACAAGCGCGGGGTCAAGAGCGACGAAGCCTACACCCGCGAGGTCCTGGGTGAGATGGCGAATGCCCACAATCTCCTGGTCATCAACGACGAGGCCCACCACGCCTGGCGCGTCAACTGGGAGGCCGAAGGCAAGTACCTGCGCCAACGTGACCTCAAGGACAGCGCCGAAGAAGCGACCGTCTGGATTGGCGGGCTGGACCGCCTCCACCGTTCCCGTGGCATTCTGAAATGCTACGACTTTTCGGCCACACCCTTCACGCCCTCGGGCAAGAAAAGCAGCGAGGAGGCGCTGTTCGGCTGGATCGTCAGCGACTTTGGCTTGAACGATGCCATCGAATCGGGGCTGGTCAAGACCCCGCGCGTGGTGGTGCGCGACGATGCGGTTCCGGACGCCAAGACCTACAAGTCGCGCCTTTACCATGTCTACAACGACCCGGATGTGAAGGATGATCTCAACCGGCGCGCCAACCCCGAGGAACCCCTGCCCGACCTGGTGCTGAACGCCTACTACCTGCTGGGCTACGACTGGCGGGAGACGTGGAAGGCGTGGCGCGCGGCTGGGCTGCCCACCCCGCCGGTGATGATCACCGTCTGCAACCGCACCGAGACGGCGGCGCGGGTCAAGCACGCCTTTGATTCGCGGCGCATCCACATCGAGGAACTATGCGATCCCGATCGCATCCTGCACATCGACTCGAAGGTGCTGGATGAGGCGGAGGCGAAAGATGAGTTTTTGGTTTCGAGTGGCCAGTTTTCGGTTGACGAGGAGGGCGTATCGGAGGATTCGGATCCAACGACTGAAAACGCGGAACTCAAAACCCAAAACTCAAAACTCACCAAGGCCGAGCAGGCCGAACGCCTGCGGCAGACCGTGGATACGGTGGGCAAGATCGGACAGCCGGGCGAGAAGATTCAAAACGTCATCTCCGTCGGCATGCTCTCCGAGGGCTGGGACGCCAAGACGGTGACCCACATCATGGGACTGCGGGCCTTCACGTCGCAGCTTCTGTGCGAGCAGGTGGTGGGCCGCGGCTTGCGGCGCACGTCTTATGAGACCAGTAAGACCGTCGATCCGGTTTCGGGCAAAGAAATCGAATTGTTTGAGCCCGAGTACGTCAACATCTTCGGCGTCCCCTTCACGTTCCTGCCGCACGAAGGCGGGGGAGACAGCCCCCCACCCCCGCCCACACCCAAGACCGCCGTCGAACCCGACCCGGCCAAGGCCCAGTTCGAGATCCGCTGGCCGAATGTGGTGCGCATCGAGCACGTGCTTACGCCCACCCTGACCCTGGATTGGTCGAAGGCGCGGCCGTTGGAACTGGACGCAGCGCAGACGGCGCAGGTCGCCGAACTCGCCCCGATTCTCGAAGGCAAGCCGGACGTCACCAAGATCGACCGCATCGAGTTGGAGCGGCTGGCGCGTGAGTTCCGCACCCAGCGCATCATCTTCGAGACGGCGCGGGATGTGTTCGACCAGATGAAGCACACCTGGCGAGGCAGCCGCGAGGTGTTGCTGGCCCAGTTGGTGCGGATCGTCGAGCAGTTCATTCGCTCCGACCGCATCGTCATCTCGCCGCCGCTCTTCTATCAGGACCAATTGCGCCGCCGGCTGATCATCACGTTGAACATGTCCCGGGTCGTGCAGCATGTCGTCGCGGCAGTGCGGCAGGAGAACACCGAGCGGTTGACGCCGGTCTTCGACCGCGATCATCCCATCCGCTCCACGGGCGAGATGCGTACTTGGTACACGGGGAAGCCCTGCGCGCGCACCAGGAAGTCACACATCAATGTCTGCGTGTACGACAGCACCTGGGAGGCGTCCGATGCCTTCGCGCTCGACGAAGGTGACGCGGTGGCCGCCTGGGTCAAGAACGACCATCTCGGCTTTGAGGTGCGCTACCTCCATCGCGGTGTCGTGCGGAAGTACCGCCCCGATTTTCTTGTGCGGCTCACGAATGGGAACCATCTGATTCTGGAAACCAAGGGTCAGGATACGGAGCAGGATAAAGCCAAACGTCGTTACCTGGATGAATGGGTGCAGGCGGTGAACGCGCATGGCGGCTTTGGCCATTGGCGCTGGGCGGTTGCACGACAACCTGGCGAGATTCGCGATGTGCTCCTGCAAGGCCAGGAGGCGAGAACGGGAGGCTAACAAGGGTTGCAGCCGACGTTGCTTCGCTGCTCTTCGCGTGGATGTATTGGCGCTTTCGCAGCGCGCCGTACACCTGAGCGCCTAGATGGCGGGCGCTATTTTTTGGCTATTTTGTTTTGTTTTTGTTTTGTTGAGCATTGCCCCTGGAGAGCCATTGGCAAAAGTCAGTGGCCTTAGGCTAGGTGCTTGCTTCCATGTCCCAATCTCGATTAAATGGAGACTTGTTGCTCTGGACATCCTGCTATGAGTATTGACCTAAGCCGCATTCCTGCTCAACCCAAGCCGGGCGTTGTCAATGTTTTGGTGGAAATTGCTGGCGGTAGCCGCAATAAATATGAGTTTGACAAGGAAATGAACGTCTTTGCCCTCGATCGCGTCCTCTACTCGGCGGTGGTTTACCCGTATGATTACGGCTTTATTCCCAATACTTTAGCCGAGGATGGTGATCCCCTCGACGGGTTGGTGATGATGGATGAGCCAACGTTTCCGGGGTGTGTGATTGCTGCCCGTCCCATTGGCATGCTGGAGATGATTGACAGTGGCGATCGCGACGAGAAAATTCTCTGTGTGCCTGTTGGTGATCCTCGCTATGCTGAGGTGAAATCCCTCAAGGACATTGCTCCCCACCGTCTCGAAGAAATCGCCGAGTTCTTCCGCACGTACAAAAATCTGCAAAAGAAAGTCACTGAAATTCTTGGCTGGCAGGATGTGGATGCGGTGCAACCCCTTGTCGAAAAATGCATCAAAGCCTACAAGGGCTAGGGCCTGACTAGCACACGCTCTAGAAAGAGGCGGGCTCGCTCCTGTTGCGGACGATAAAACAGTTCTTGGGGCGATCCTTCCTCAATAGTTTGGCCATCGGCGAGAAAGACCACGCGGCAGGACACTGCGCGGGCAAATGACATTTCCTGGGTGACCACCACCATAGTCATTGCCTCTTCGGCCAATTGTCGCATCACGGCTAGGAGATCCCCCATCAGTTCTGGATCAAGGGCGAAGGTGGATTCGTCGTGGATTCGTCAAAGAGAAGAATCTCCGGTTGCCTGGCCAAGGCGCGGGCGATCGCCCCCCCTTGTTTTTGATCACCAGAGAGTTGGCTTGCCTAGGCATCCCGTTTGTCCAGCAATCCCACTTTGGCCAATAAACTTTCAGCCATTTCGATAGCCAGGCCGCGGGGGAGTTTGTGCCCAAGGAGCGGCGCTTCAATGCTTCAATCATGCTCTGCAACACCGTCCTGTGGGAAAAGAGGTTAAAGCGCTGAAAGACCATACCGGCATCTCAAGAAATCACCCGCAGTTGCTGCGGCCTCAGCCCTGGTGGCAGGTAATGGCCGAGAATGAGAATCTGTCCCGATTGGTAGGTCTCTAACCCATTCAAGCAGCGGAGCAAGGTACTTTTGCCAGAGCCACTGGGGCCGATGAGGGCGACCCCCTCTGGCTTAGCAACGGTGAAGTTAATGTCCTTAAGGACGGGGCGATCGCCAAAATATTTATTAGGTTTATTAGGTTTTATTAGGTGGCGTGTTTGGATCACAATGTCTGGAGCGGCCCCCCCTAAGTCATCGCTGCTGCCTAAAAACCGTTATGCTGACTAAACAGACTCTCCCCATCGCCCATTGGTTAGGCTAGGGTTATCAATCAAGGAAGTGCTTCTCCTAGGTTCCCATGATACGGTGGGAGAACACCATTCTATGATGGATTGCTCAACTTGTCGCTAAACTTGAGAGTGCCGAAAAACCCATCCCGCAGCATCTGCTATGTCCACCCTTGTCATCGTTGAATCCCCAACAAAAGCCCGTACCATTCGCAAATTTCTGCCGCCGGACTATCGCGTTGAAGCCTCAATGGGTCATGTCCGTGATCTGCCCCGCAGTGCTGCTGATGTGCCCCCCGAATTCAGGGGGGAAGAGTGGGCAACCCTAGGGGTGAATGTCGCTGCTGGCTTTGAACCCCTCTACATTGTTCCTAAAGAGAAACAAAAAGTTGTCAAAGAATTAAAAACTGCCCTCAAAACCGCTGATGAACTCCTGCTCGCGACCGATGAAGACCGCGAAGGAGAAAGCATTAGTTGGCACTTGCTGCAACTGTTGGAGCCAAAGGTGCCGGTGCGGCGGATGGTCTTCCATGAAATTACCGAGGAAGCAATCCAAGAAGCACTACGCAATTGCCGCGATGTCAATCAACAACTGGTGCGTGCTCAAGAAACGCGGCGTATCCTCGATCGCTTGGTGGGCTATACCCTGTCGCCCCTGCTGTGGCGGAAAATTGCCCCCCATCTGTCAGCGGGGCGGGTGCAGTCAGTTGCAGTGCGCCTATTGGTTCAACGGGAGCGAGAACGGTTGGCCTTCCGTAAGGGGCAATTTTGGGATCTCAAGGCCACCTTAGATCAAAGGGGAGCCCTTTTTCCAGCGCGTTTGGTGAGTGTTGGCGGTCAACGCTTGGCCACGGGCCATGATTTTGATCCCACTACAGGACAGCTACGTAACCCTGATGCTGTCTTGCTCTTGGATGAGGCGGCTGCCAACGCTCTGCGCGATCGCCTGCTAACGGAAACCTGGACGGTTACCGAACAAGAGGAGCGCCAACAAACCCGCAAACCGGCTCCCCCCTTTACCACCTCAACCCTGCAACAGGAGGCTAACCGCAAACTGCACCTCTCGGCGCGGGATACGATGCGCATTGCCCAAAAGCTCTACGAAGAGGGCTACATCACCTATATGCGTACGGACTCGGTGCATCTGTCGGATCAGGCGATCGCCGCCGCCCGCAGTTGTGTGGAAGCCATGTATGGCAAAGCCTTTTTGTCGCCCCAGCCACGTCAATACACCACCAAAACCAAGGGGGCCCAAGAAGCCCACGAAGCGATTCGCCCTGCAGGTAGCCAGTTTCGCACTCCCCAAGAAACCGGCCTTCAAGATCGGGAACTGGAACTCTACGAACTGATCTGGAAGCGCACGGTGGCCTCCCAGATGGCTGATGCCCATATCACTCTGCTAACGGTCTCGATTACGGCTGGGGATGCCCTCTTCCGTGCCCACGGTAAACGCATTGATTTTCCAGGATTTTTCCGGGCCTATGTGGAAGGTTCCGATGATCCCGAGGCCGCCCTCGAAAGCCAAGAGGTGATCCTGCCCCCCCTGCAAGTCGGAGAGATTCTCCGCTGTCACGCCCTGGAAAGTGTGGGTCACGAGACCCAGCCGCCGCCGCGCTACACGGAAGCAAGCTTGGTCAAAGCCCTCGAGCAAGCAGGCATTGGTCGTCCCAGCACCTATGCCACGATCCTCAGTACCATCCAAGACCGCGAGTATGCCATTCGGCGAGGCAATGCCCTGGAACCCACCTTTACGGCCTTTGCGGTGACGGCGCTGCTAGAGAAATACTTCCCCGACTTGGTGGATATTAACTTCACGGCGCGGATGGAGCAAACCCTGGATGATATTTCCACAGGGGAGGTGGAGTGGCAGCCCTACCTTGAATCCTTCTATCTGGGTGAAAATGGCCTTGAGCAGCAGGTTAAAGAGCGGGAGCGGACGATTGAGGCGACTGAAGCGCGGGCGATCGCCCTGCCAGAACTGAATGCTGAAGTGGTGGTGGGTCGCTTTGGTCCTTTTGTGGTCTATCAAAATGGCAATGGTAGTGAACCCATTAAGGCCTCCTTGCCCCAAGACGCCACCCCGGGTAGCCTCACCCGTGAACAGGTGGAGCAATTAATTCGCCAAAAACTAGAGGGTCCCGACAAGCTGGGCCTGCATCCTGAAACCGGCGAACCGATCTTTCTGCTGACGGGGCGCTTTGGTCCCTATGTGCAGTTGGGAGAAGCCACAGAGGCCAATCCAAAACCCAAACGAGCTTCCCTACCCAAGGGCGTGAGTCCCGATGAAGTCACCCTAGACTTGGCAATTACCCTGTTGTCGCTGCCGCGGACATTGGGGGTTCATCCTGAAACCGGTAAACCAATTCAAGCCAATCAAGGTCGCTTTGGCCCCTACATTGTCCACGATCCCGAGGGTGAAAAAGACTATCGTTCCCTCAAGGGGGAAGATGATGTGTACACGATTACCCTAGAGCGTGCCCTAGAGCTGCTGGCAACACCCAAATCGAGTCGCGCTCGGGCCAAAAAACAGGTGCTCGCGGTGTTGGGGACTCACCCGGAGGATGGGGAACCGGTACAGATCTTGGACGGCCCCTATGGCCCCTATGTCAACCACGGTAAGGTGAATGCCTCCCTGCCGGAGGGGGTGACACCAGAGACAATGACCCTTGAGCAAGCCCTGCTCCTGTTGGCGGAAAAAGCACCAAAGAAAACCCGCCGCAGCGCAACAACTACTGCCCCCAAACCCAAATCAACAACCAAAAGAACCAGTAAAAAGACGGTTGCCCAGACCGCAAAAACTAGCCGCCGTAAGTCAACGGAAACCTAGGTGAACTCCCCCTTGGCTGCTGAAACCCTCCTCTTTGAGCGATCGCGCCCCCTGCCAGAGGCGCTGCGGGTTATCTATGGCTTTCCCAATACCTACAGCGTTGGCATTACTAGCTTGGGCTATCAACTGGTGTGGGCACAACTGGCCAGCCGTGCCGATGTGGCGGTGAGTCGCCTCTTTACCGATGTGCAGGAGCCACTGCCTCGCGATCCAGAGTTGGTGGGTTTTTCCTTCTCGTGGGAGTTAGACTACGGCAATTTACTGCTGCTCTTGGAGCAGTTGGGCATTCCCATTTGGCAGCGCCATCGCCAGGATCGCCACCCCTTGGTCTTTGGCGGTGGCCCAGTGCTGACGGCAAATCCCGAACCCTTTGCCGATTTTTTCGATGTGATTTTGTTGGGGGACGCCGAACCTCTCCTAGATCCCTTTCTGACCGCAATGGCGCAGGTGCGCACCGCTGCGCGATCGCAACAGTTGGAAGCCCTGGCCCAAGTGCCCGGTATTTATGTTCCTAGCCTGTACCACGTCAGCTACAGCCATCCCACCGGTCCCATTCAAAGGATTGAACCCATCAAGGCCAGTGTACCGGCGACAGTCACTAAACAAGTCCATCGCGGTAATACCCTTGCCGCTTCCACGGTGGTCACCCCCCTCGCCGCTTGGGAAAATATCTATATGGTGGAGGTGGTGCGCAGTTGCCCCGAGCTGTGTCGCTTTTGCTTGGCCAGTTATTTGACCTTGCCCTTTCGCACACCGAGCCTAGACACACTGATTCCTGCCATTGAGCGGGGGCTAGCCGTTACTGATCGCCTAGGGCTTTTGGGCGCCTCGATTACCCAACATCCCGAATTTCCTGCCTTGATTGAGCATCTGGGTCAGCCACAATTTGATCATGTGCGGGTAAGTTTAGCTTCGGTGCGCACCAATACGGTGACCGAATCCCTGGCCCACCTGTTGAGTCAACGGGGCAGTCAATCCCTGACGATCGCCATCGAAACGGGGTCTGAGCGCCTGCGCCAAGTGATCAACAAAAAGCTTGAGACGGCGGAGATTCTGGCTGCTGCCAGCCATGCCCAAGCCGGTGGCCTCAAGGGGCTGAAGTTTTATGGCATGGTGGGGCTGCCCACAGAAACCGATGCCGATGTCGCAGCCACAGTAGAGCTCTTTTGCCAATTGAAAAAAACAGCCCCGCGACTGCGGCTCACCCTTGGCTGTAGTACCTTTGTTCCCAAAGCCCATACCCCCTTTCAGTGGTGGGGTGTACAACCCGTGGCCGAAAAACGCCTCAAGTTTTTGAAAAAAGAATTGGCCAAATTGGGGATTGAGTTTCGCCCTGAATCCTATCATGACTCGTTGATTCAAGCCTTGATTTCGCGGGGCGATCGCCGGCTTGCTCCCCTTTTAGAGCAGGTGCGCCACTATGGCACCTCCTTAGGCAGTTATCGCCGTGCTTTTAAGGAACTGCAGGGACAGTTGCCTGATTTTGAAGCCTATGTTACTGCCAATTGGCCAGAGGAGACTATCTTACCGTGGCAGCATCTCCAGAGTGGCCTGCCCACTAAAACCCTGCAAAATCATCTGAAGCGAGCGATCGCCGAGGCTAGTTGGCACTGATACAGCCATTTCAAGAGAACGGCAGGACATTGCAAGCACTCCAACTGCCCAAGAAGCGCTGAGATGCCCGGACTCCCTAACGGATGGGGGTGATTGCTTGAAGCCCATCGGACGTAATCCCCAATTCCTGGGTCAAAATTTGCGGCACCATTGCCCTGGGGGGGATTGGGGAGCACTTGCCCACCGGGAAAATCCACCGTAGCTCGCTGAACGCCCACCCGAAAGGTTGGCGGCAGGCAGATGAAATAATCTCCTTGCAGCGGCAAGACAATTACAGAGTCCGCCTTTTCTACCCGCCAGTATTCTAGGGTTTCACCGGTGTCCGTCAGCCACTTCTCGCCAATCAAGGTCACCCACTTGGATGGAATGCGTACCCGTTCATCGAGCGATCGCCAACTTACTGTTGCCACTCCTCAGGAATTTGCACTATTTTCTCCTGTCCTGTGGGGGTGTACACCGGTCTGCCAAGGGGACGGTAAGGCAGGGTGCCATTTTCATAGGCCTGAATCCGTTGGCGAGCAATGTTGACATAAACGGGTTCCTGCTCACAGCCCATTGCCCGCCGATTATGCATTAGGGCAGCCAAGAGCGATGATCCCACCCCCATATAGGGGTCAAAGACCCAATCCCCCTCATGGCTGAGGGCAAGAACGCACCGCTCCACCAACTCAATGGGAAATTGGCAGGGATGGAGCGTTTTTTCGGGATGATTGGACTTGACATTGGGAATATCCCACACCAGTTCTTGCCAATCCTGAAGAACGATTTCCCAGATATCCGATGGATTTTTACCCAAGGGATTGCCCGAGGGTTTGCCCTTCTTAGGACCCTTGAAGTGGCGTTTCCCCGGATATTTGGCTGGAATGCGCACCGCATCCAAATTAAAGATGTAGTCATCTGACTTTGTGAACCAGAGGATCGTTTCATAGCGGCCAGAAAAGCGCTTTGTGGCATGGAGACCATGGCCAAATTTCCAAATGATGCGATTGCGCAGCTTCAAACCCAATCGCTTGAAGAGGGGATAAAACAAAATATCCAAGGGATACACCTCTCCCCTTTGAACAAAATTCCCCACTTGCCAGCACAGACTTCCCTCTGGCCGGAGCACCCGATATAGCTCAGCCATCACTCTGCTTTGGCTTTGGAGATAGTCCTCGATCGCCACCGGCGTTTCGTAGGCCTTGCCGAGGTTGTAGGGCGGCGACGTAAAGATGAGCGTCATGGCCTCATCCGGCACCTGACGAACCACCTCACAGACATCCCCGGTGGCAATCACGAGCCTAGCCTCTGGAGAAAAGCGTTCTTGAATAGGTTGACCAGAACTCAATAACTACAAACAATCCTTACCTTCATGGCCAAAATACCATATTCTTAATCCTGAGATAAAAAAGAGGCCGACCCCTCGGGAGTCAGCCAGCGGATTACTTGGGAACGCGCGCTAGACAGTACAAAGCAATTGGCAACAGGATTAGCTATGCACCACAAGCTTGACGTTGGCATTCTGAAGGCCAGGGCGCTTCACCTCAGCCAAGGTTTTGTTGATGGCATATTTTTGGTTGATCGAGTTGATTAGCTCGGTTTGGTTGTGTTTTTTGGCCACACCCCAGAGGTCAGCAATGAGATCAAAGGTGCCATCAGCATTGCGAGACCAGCCCAGATCGTACTCACCGTCGAGGACGGCAACGATGTCGGCACGAACGCGTTGGCCGTTGTAGCCACGCACATCGGCATTGGTTTTCACCGTAATGCCCAGATCCCGCAGGGATGCTTTCAAGATTTCAGCATCGGTAACTTTCGTACGCAGGGTGCTGAAGTGAGACATGTGAATTTCCTCCAGATTGAGACAGAAACATTGGACTGAATGAACCACAATTTATGGCGAACCAAACCCCTGTGGTCGGGTCTTTCTCCCATCTGCACAAAACAGATAGAAGGAAGCTTGTCAGAACTCCAGTCGCTGGTATTCAGCCACTGAAGCTGCCGCCGGGCGCGCCCGTTGGCGGGCCCAATCTCGAAGTGCCGTGACCTGCTCTTGCATCGTCTTGGAAAGGGGTTGAGTGGCACGGCTAGCGGCAATAATGTCTAACTGGGTAAACTCCCGCCCTTGGGCAAAGGCTTCGTACATGGCAGCAATGATCGCCTGTTCAATCTCGGCACCAGAAAAGCCATCACAGATATTGGCCAGTTGCTCTAGGTCAAAGCGATCAATCTCACGGCGGCGCTTAGTGAGGTGAATGCGAAAAATTTCCTTGCGCTCCTCGGCATTGGGCAAATCAACAAAGAAAATTTCATCAAAGCGGCCTTTGCGCAAGAATTCACCGGGGAGCCGTTCAACTCGGTTGGCTGTTGCCAGGACAAAGACGGGAGACTTTTTCTCCTGCATCCAAGTTAGGAAGGAGCCAAAGATGCGGCTAGAGGTACCGCCATCGGAGTCTGAGGAGCCTGCCCCGCCAGCAAAGGCCTTGTCCATTTCGTCAATGAAGAGAATGGCAGGGGAAATGGATTCAGCGGTTTTCAGCGCATTGCGCAAATTTGCTTCCGATCGCCCCACCATTGAACCGTCGTAGACCCGACCCATATCAAGGCGCAGCAGGGGCAAGCCCCAAAGGCGGGAGGTGGTTTTGGCAATGAGGGACTTCCCACAGCCGGGGACACCCAAAATCAACATCCCTTTCGGTTGCGGTAAGCCGTATTCACGAGCCTTTTCACTGAAGGCGTTGGCGCGCTGACGTAACCATACTTTCAGTTCCTCTAGGCCCCCCACAGAATCAATGGTTTCATCCACTTCCATGTATTCGAGGATGCCGTTGCGGCGGATGAGTTGCTTTTTCTCGGAGAGGATGATGTCCACCTCCGCTTCGGTGAGCCGCCCAGCGGTGACTTTGGCTTTGCGAAAGACTTTTTCGGCTTCATCCCGCGTCAGACCCAGGGTGGCTTTGACGAGCTTTTCCCGTGCTTCCGGGGTGAGGCGGCGATCGCGGGGATCTAACTGTTGCCTGAGAACTTCATCTAGTTCGTTAATACTGGGTAGGGGATAGTCAACAACAACGATTTCTTTTTCCAGTTCAACGGGAATTCGCTGCGCCGCTTCAGGGGACATGAGGATAATGGTTTTGTGGCTGCTCTTGAAGCTAGCGATCGCGTCCCGTAAAGAACGAGTGACAGGGGGCGAATCAATGAAGGGGTGCAAATCCTTGAAGACGTAGATGCCCGGTTCCCGTTGGTGAACAACCCATTGAATGGCGGCTTCCGGTGAGACGGTATTGTGGTGACTATTGTTGCGGGGATGGCCATACTCAACCATGCCGTGGGTCACTGTCCAGATGTAGAGCTTGCGGGGAGACCGCCCTTGAGGCCCGACTTGACTTTGGGCAATGGTGGCGATCGCCTGTTCAGCCCGCTCTTCTTCAGAGGTCAGGAGGTAGATCAACGGATATTGCGCTTGGATTAGGATACTCAACTCTTCTTGCACAGCAATCACCTCCTTCTTTCAAGGCTGACCCAACACCCCCGCCACTGGCCTAGCGGGCAGACACCAACTCGACGGAGAGCGCAGGAACACTGAGGCTGTTGTCATCAATCACAGTGGGCTGATTGACCAAGGCCGTTAGCTCATCCCCCCGCAGGACAAGGGCACTGGCACACTCTGGGCAGTGATAAACCCGATGCACATTGCCATGTTTTTGCTCGGCATATTCCGCCAGTACCTCTGGGTGAGCCAGCAGAAATTCAATCGCACGCTCAGCAAGGGTGGACATTGTTTCCTGCTCGACTACAGCGGCAATCTTTAGCTGGCGGTGCACATCGGGGGAGAGATACAACGTAACCTTTTGCTTATCTTCCATAGGGGTTAGAGACGTACCTAGGTATGTGTGTCAGTGTAGTGAGCCAATCCGAGGGGTGTCAAGGCGAAATGCTGTCAAAACGGCAAAATCTTAACATTTAGTTACGTTAGGCCCGCCGTGCTTAAAACTTAGTTACAGAGCTGAGGACAGAATACCGAATTGAGTGGCGATCGCCAGGCGAACCCCATTGACAAAATCCCACCCCGATTGCGCTTTGCGACCACTCAACTGCACTTGACTCAGGAGTAGGCCACCCTTGCCCGTCTGTACTACTGGCCCCCAGCCCTTGACGAGAGCTAGCACCGTACCGGGGGCGGCAGAGGCCTCAGGCTCACGGACACAAGACTGTAGGGGTTCGGGTAATTTGGCCGCCACTTCGGGAATCAATGGCCACGTTTGCAAAATTTTCAAGGGTGTCCCTTGCCACTGCGTATAGGCATAGGGATAGAAGGCGCGCACCTGGTTGTGGAGGGCTAGGGCCGATCGCTCCCAATCAATCGCATAGTCCCTTTTTTGAATGAGCGGCGCGTAGGTAGCCTCAGCGTCATTTTGGGGTTCGGCTTGAAGCTGTGGCAGTTGCTGCAAGGTGTCTAGTAGTAGGTCAGCACCTATCTCGCTGAGCTTGGCGCTGAGGGTAGCAGCGTTATCCTCTAAATGAATGCCGACTTTTCGCTTCAGGAGCATTGGGCCTGTGTCCAGACCGGCATCCATGAGCATCGTCGTTACGCCGGTTTCCTGTTCGCCGTGGTAGAGTGCCCACTGAATTGGAGCTGCACCGCGATACTTCGGCAGCAGGGAGCCGTGGATATTGATGCAGCCGTAACGGGGAATTTCAAGAATGGACTGGGGCAGGATTTGACCGTAGGCAACAACCACAAAGACATCAGCAGCCAGCGATCGCAGGACTTCAGGCAGCTGTGGATCTCGACGCAGACTTGGGGGCTGCCAAATGGGTAACCTGTGGCGAAGGGCTAAGGCCTTAACAGGAGAAGGGGATAATTGGTTGCCCCGTCCCCGCCGCCGATCGGGCTGGGTGACCACCCCCAGCACCTGATAGGTCTCTGTTGCCAACAGCCGTTGGAGGGGCGCAAGGGCAAACTCCGGTGTGCCAAAATAAACGATGTTCAAGCGCCGCCTACTCCCTGCAAAACATCAACTCTTGGTTTACAGATTCTCAGTGGCGTCATCCTCAGGAGGGGTGAGGGTTTCCCCGCCGTCACTGCTGTCGTTGAGATCTTCTTCGGTTGCTTGGGAGCCGCCACTAATGACTGTTAAGTCCACCTGCTGGCGGTAGGAATCCACATTTTTAATCAGCACTTCAACGCGATCGCCCAAGCGGTAACGCAGGCGATTACGCCGACCCGTCAAAGTTTGGGCATAGGCGCGGTATTCATACCAGTCATCCTTGAGGGAACTGACGTGGACTAGGCCCTCCACATTAAAATCAAGCAGTTCCACAAAGAAGCCATAGGACTGCACGCCCGTAATAATGCCAGGACGCACTTCGCCGATACAGGCTTGGACTTGGCGCACCCGTTGCAGCCCTACTAAATCCTTCCAAGCCATGTAGGTTTGCCGCTCCCGCTCTTGGAGGTGGGGGGCTAATTCGTTAACGAGCGTGTCTACTTCCCGCTGAATGTCGGTGGTGAAAACTGTCCAATTCACCTGCTCCAAGCAACTGGACTCGCCAAGATTGACGCGCTCTTTTGCCCGTGGCCCGCGGCGATCGCGCCCTTGTGTCAGGAGAATGTGTAAAATGCGCTGATTGGCAATATCGGTGTAGCGTTGCAACGGCGAGCAGAAATGGGCATAGCCCTCTCCAGTGGCCAAACTAAAGTGATTCAGCGCCATAGGGGAATCACTGGCGGGTTTGAGTTTATCGAGCAAGAGTTCCTGCAACACAGCTGCCAGATCCGAAGGGGCCAATTGCGCCATAAACCGCTGATAGTCGCGGGACGTGACCTGGGAGGGATTGTCTAGGCTCAAGGGCAAGTTCAAATTTTGGCACAGCTTGAGAAAATCCTGCACCGCATAAAGTTCGGGTACAGGTTGCGTGCGATAGAGGGCCGGTACCCCCAACTTCGCCAAATGACGGCCAAGGAGTTCATTGGCAAGAATAACCAAGCTGGTCCAAGGGGTCACCTTTGGTAGGAAAATGGCGGGGGCAAGGCCCTCATCGGCATAGGCAAGGCTCAGGGCCGCCGCTGGGGTCACTTCAATACTCCCCCGTGCCTGTCGCCGCTCGCTCACGGCATTGGCGAGGTGAATTAAAGCGCGCAACCAATCCCCAGAACTGTCTCCTAGGGCAAGGGTAGCCGCCACTTGTTCACTGGTGACACAGGCATCAATGCGGATACAACTGCGGTAAATCCTGTAGGACTGAACTTCGCCGGCGGTGTTGATTTCAATCAGCAGCGAAATGGCAGCGCGATCGCCCCCCGGCAGTAAGCGCAGCCTCTCCAATTCCTGCGGCAATAGGGGCAAACTGAGTTCAGGCGTTGCCAGGCTCATGCCCTGACGGCGAGCCGTGCGATCCAGCAGTTCATCCTGGGGAAGTAATCCCCCCACATCGCTAATGTGAATCCCCAACTTCCAGAGATCTTGCCCAAGAGCATCGAGGGAAAAGGCCACTTGGGGCTCTTGGCCGGGGGCGACTAAGGTAATGGTGACCAGCTCCCGCAAGTCTTGGCGATCGCTGAGGTCCAAGGTCTCCAACTGGGCATTCAAGGTGGCGGCTGCTGTGCGCAGGGCTGGATTAAATTGGCGGACAAGGTTGTGTTTGCAGCAAACCAAGTCAAGGACAGGTGCCGATTGGGCATCGCTCCCTAGGATCTGGGCAATTTCTCCCGTGGGCAGGTAGCCCCCCAAAGGATAGCGGCGAATGTTTACATGCACCAGCTGATCCACCACCGTCGATAGATCGGGCACAAGGTCATTTGGCTCAAGGGCAATTTCAAAGAGCAGGCGATCGTCGAGGGGCGTCCCACGAAACCCATCTTCTGTCTGTTTAACCCGAGCAATCACCGAGGGATTTCCTCGCTCAAGGATGAGTTTCACTTCCCCCTCTGGAGATTTCTTGCGGCGGCCTTCACGGGTGACCCGCACCAGCACGCGATCGCCATTCCAAGCAGTACTGAGTTGATGCTCGCGTACAAAAATATCTTCCGCACCCTCGGTATCTTGAATGGCAAAGCAAAAGCCCTTGCTCGAGCAGCGCAGCCGCCCTTCAATCAACCCATCATCACTGGCACGGCGATACTTGCCCCGTTCTTTGATGAGCAGGCCAATGCGTTCTAGGGCATCAAGGGCAATTTCCAGTTCTCGCTGGCTCTCAGGATCGTCACAGCCGAGTTTTTTTTCGAGAACTTTGGGGGCAACAAATTTATCTTCGCTAAAGTTGGCAAGTAGACTGGCAATCGTAAAATGCATCGGCAACTCGGTGAAGAGAGGGCAACGGTGGATGTGGCGTTGTTGGTCTCAAGTATTCAAACTGTAGCTTATCACAGTTGCAGGAGTATCTTAGGGGATCCCCAATCTGTCCTATAATTAGGGCGCGTTGATTCTGGGCACGAAACATCCTAGATTTGAGGAATGGCGATCGCCCGCATGAATTACTGTTCTCAGTCGTTGTCCATCCAGTTAAGGCATCTATGAATCAATCTGAAATTCTTGAAAAAGTAAAAGCCATTGTTGCCGATCAACTCAGTGTTGATGCAGAAAAAGTTGTACCCGAAGCCAGTTTTGCCGAAGACCTCAACGCTGACTCCCTTGACTCCGTGGAGTTGATCATGGCCCTTGAGGAAGAGTTTGGTGTGGAAATTCCCGATGAAGAGGCAGAAAAACTCAAAACCGTCCAAGATGTCCTTGACTTTATCAACAATAAGGTAGCTGCATAGATCCATGGCAAAGGCGCATCAAAAACGGGTCGTTGTCACGGGGATGGGGGCAATTACCCCCCTCGGCAACACCCTTGCGGAGTATTGGGAAGGGTTAATGGCCGGTCGCAACGGCATTGATTACATCACGGCTTTTGATGCCAGTCGTCATGACTGCCGCATTGCGGCTGAGGTGCGTGGCTTTGATCCCACCCTCTACATGGATCGCAAAGATGCCAAGCGCATGGATCGCTTTGCTCAATTTGCCGTGGCTGCCAGTAAGCAAGCCCTTGCGGATGCCCAATTGACAATTGACGAGGGCAACGCCACTGACATTGGCATCATTATTGGTACGGGTGTGGGTGGTCTAAAGGTAATGGAGGATCAGCAGGAGGTCTATCTCACGAGGGGGCCCGATCGCTGTAGTCCGTTTATGATCCCGATGATGATTGCCAATATGGCCGCAGGACTCACCGCCATTCACACCGGTGCCAAGGGCCCCAATTCCTGTTCGGTAACCGCCTGTGCAGCAGGTTCCAATGCCATTGGCGATGCCTTCCGCATGGTGCAACACGGTTACGCCAAGGCGATGATCTGTGGGGGTACAGAGGCGGCGATTACGCCCCTATCGGTGGCAGGTTTTGCGGCAGCTCGCGCCCTTTCTACCCGCAATGATGATCCCCACCATGCCAGCCGCCCCTTTGACCTCCACCGCGATGGCTTTGTCCTTGGGGAAGGGGCCGGCATCTTGATCCTGGAAGAATTGGAATTTGCCCTTGCCCGGGGAGCACGCATCTATGCGGAAATGGTGGGCTACGGCTTGACCTGTGATGCCTACCACATGACTGCTCCCTCACCGGGGGGAGAAGGGGCTGCCCGTGCCATTGAAGCTTGCCTCAAGGATGCGGAGATTGCCCCGGATCAGGTGAGCTATATCAACGCCCACGGTACCAGTACCCCCGCCAACGACAGTACGGAAACCGCCGCCATTAAACGTGCCCTTGGCGAAGAAAATGCGCGTCGCGTTGCCGTGAGTTCGACAAAATCCATGACAGGGCACCTGCTGGGGGGGTCAGGGGGTATCGAGGCGATCGCCACGGTAATGGCCATAGCCCACGATCGCATCCCCCCTACAATTAACTTGGAGCAACCGGATCCCGCCTGCGATCTGGACTATGTTCCCCATCAGAGCCGGGCCTGTCCGGTGACGGTGGCTTTGTCCAACTCCTTTGGCTTTGGTGGGCACAACGTCACGTTGGCCTTCCGCAAGTTTACTCCCGACCTTTAACTGTCTGCTGCAAACCTAATTAGAGATTAGAGAGAGAAAGCAATGCCTGCGGTTACTCAATCCCTTGATGAACTCTGTATTAATGCGATCCGTTTCCTGGCGATCGATGCGGTACAAAAGGCCAACTCTGGGCACCCCGGCCTGCCCATGGGGGCGGCTCCCATGGCCTATGTGCTCTGGAACCAGTTCATGCGGTTTAACCCCAAAAATCCGCAGTGGTTCAATCGCGATCGCTTTGTCCTGTCGGCGGGTCATGGCTGTATGTTGCAGTATGCCCTGCTCTACCTCACAGGCTATGACAGCGTTACCATTGAGGATATTAAACAGTTCCGCCAGTGGGGGTCGCGCACGCCCGGTCACCCCGAAAACTTTGAAACCCCCGGTGTGGAGGTGACCACAGGTCCCCTCGGTCAAGGGATTTGTAACGCCGTTGGCTTAGCGGTGGCTGAAGCCCATCTGGCCGCCCGTTTCAACAAGCCCGACATCAAACTGGTAGATCACTACACCTACGTCATCCTTGGGGATGGCTGCAATATGGAGGGGGTCTCCGGAGAAGCCTGCTCCCTTGCTGGTCACTGGGGCTTGGGTAAACTCATTGCCCTCTACGACGATAACCACATTTCTATTGACGGCTCCACCGACATTGCCTTTACAGAGGATGTTTGCAAGCGTTTTGAAGCCTACGGTTGGCACGTGCAGCACGTTGCCGATGGCAATACAGATCTTGCCGGCATTGCCAAGGCCATTGAAGCTGCTAAGGCCGTAACCGATAAACCGTCACTCATTAAAGTCACCACCACCATTGGCTACGGTTCCCCCAACAAAGCCAACACTGCCGGTGTGCACGGTGCTGCTCTCGGCCCTGAGGAGGTCAAGCTTACCCGTGAAAACCTTGGCTGGAACTATGAACCCTTTGTCGTCCCCGAGGAAGTTCTGAGCCACTTCCGCAAAGCCATTGAGCGCGGTGCCAGCTATGAAGCAGAGTGGAACCAAACCCTGGCCACCTACCGCCAGAAATATCCTGAGGAGGCCGCCGAATTTGAACGGCTGCTACGGGGTGAATTGCCCGCCAACTGGGATGCCAATCTCCCCAGTTACACGCCTGCGGATAAGGCCGTGGCTACCCGCAAGCATTCGGAAATTTGCCTGAACGCGATTGCCCCTAACCTGCCAGAACTCATTGGCGGTTCTGCGGACCTGACCCACTCCAACCTCACTGAACTGAAGTGTTCCGGTGACTTCCAAAAAGGTCAGTACCACAATCGCAACATTCGCTTTGGCGTCCGTGAACACGGCATGGCCGCTATTTGCAACGGCATTGCTCTCCACAATTCCGGCTTGATTCCCTACTGCGCTACCTTCTTAGTCTTTGCTGATTACCTGCGGCCTGCCCTGCGCCTCTCCGCGCTCTCCCAAGCGGGTGTCATCTATGTGATGACCCACGACTCCATTGCCCTTGGGGAAGATGGGCCTACTCACCAACCTGTGGAAACCTTGGCCTCCCTGCGTGCCATTCCCAACCTACTGGTGATCCGGCCGGCCGATGGCAATGAAACCTCGGGGGCTTACCAAGTGGCCGTCCAACGGCGCAAACAGCCCACCCTACTGGCCCTGACCCGCCAAAATGTGCCCAACTTGGCCGGTAGCTCTGCGGCGAATGTCGCCAAAGGTGCCTATACCCTTGTGGATTGTGAAGGTACCCCCGACTTGATCCTGATTGGAACAGGTTCAGAGGTCTCCCTCTGTGTCAAGGCCGCTGAAACCCTGACCGCCAATGGCAAAAAGGTGCGGGTGGTGTCCATGCCCTCTTGGGAACTCTTTGAGGAGCAATCCCCTGAGTACAAAGCCAGTGTGCTGCCGGCGGGGGTAAAACGCCTTGCTGTGGAGGCGGCTTCTAGTTTTGGTTGGTGCCGCTATGCCGATGCAACGGTATCAATCGAGCGCTTTGGTGCCTCGGCTCCTGGTAACGTCCTCATGGAGAAATTTGGCTTCACTGTGGACAATGTGGTGGCCAAAGCCAATGCCCTTCTCAGCTAAGTGCCAGTGGTACGCCTTTAGACGGAAAATATCAATAGATGCCCAGGGTGGAGGGTTATACCTCTCTGCCCTATTTTCTCCTTTGGTAAAGACCCTATGCCACGTCGTCGGAAACGATTTCCCTGCGGCCATTACGGGTATGGTCAAGTGTGTCATCGCTGCGCCCAGTTAGCCCAAGCTAAAGCTCTAGAGGCAGCTCAACGGGAAAAGGCCCGCCTAGCGCGACAGGAATGGCAGGCCTCCTTTGCCAGCGATGTGGTGGATCTAAGGGGATTGCCCAAGGAGATTGTCCTTAAAGCGCGCCAAGTGATTGCCCAACTCCTTGCAGGAGCTGACTACCGTCAATTTAAGGGGAAGCGTCTCAATCACGATCGCCAGGTGATTAGCATTCCCCTGAATTATCACTATCGCCTCGTCTGCTACGACACCGGCGATCGCATTGAACCCCGCAGTGTCCTCTCCCATGAGGCCTACAATGTCAAAAAACCCCTCGCGTGATGCGATGTCCCTACCTACTGACCACCCTTGGTATGCGGCGGCTCAACTGATGCAACCGGCTCTGATTCGACTCCTTGATCAGCTGCGGCGATCGCTAGAAACTTCCCCTTGGCAGGGCACCTATGAAACCGTCGAGATTCCCTGTGGTGAGGCCGAACCCCAAATTCTCTATTGGCTGCATTTACGTCAGGGCGATCGCCAGCAGCGGGTGAATCTGTGGGAGCTTTGCTACCAAATTTGTTTTCAGCAGTACACCCCAGAACTCGACTACAGCGGTATCCATGACTTTCAGGTGGGGGAGGTGCAAGCTGACCTCAGTCTTTTTGATCCTGCCGGGGAAGTGGACTGGCACAAGCTTGATCGGAAGGCAGCACAGGTGGTTGCAGCGCTATTTGCAGCTTTGGATTCCCCTTGATTTTAATTTCTTGGAGAAGAAGTAGCTAAGGTTGCCACCGGGAATGACCCACGACGACCCGCTGCGTGGTATGCTCCAATGCCATAGGAATCTTTTTACCGAAGCAGCATGGGCTCAAACTATCAAAACCAGCAAAACAGTAATGAGCAGCCTTGGGAAGAGGAAGACTTCGCAGAGGAAATGGAGCAGCTTCGCCTCTACGACGATGAGGGTCGCTTCCTTGACTGCTACATTGAGTTTCGTCTGAATGTGCAAGGGGAAACCTATGCACTGCTGCGCCCGGTGGACTACCCCGTAGAAATTTTTGCGGTCGTGGCTGAAAACGACGAGGAAGAAACCTTGGTGCCCCTAGAGGAGGAGGAAATTGATGAGGTCTTTGATACAGCCTGTGCCATCCTTGAAGAACAAAACCTCACCCTCAAGCGCACCGCACTCACCCTCACCGTAGAAGGCGAACTGCCAGACCTAGACGAAGATGAAATTCTCATGGTTGAGGTGGAAGCCGATGATGGCATCGAGGAGTATCAACCCCTCGGTAGTAGCTTCTTTTATGGGACACGGGAATACAGTGTTTATACGCCCCTGAGTCCCACCCTTTATGTGGCTCGCCTGGTCCCTGGTCAAGAGCCTGAACTGCTTTCGCCCCAAGACTTTCAACACCTGCAACCCCTCTTGGAGCAGCATTTGGTGACCCATTTGCTGGAAGAGGAGGACTGGGAGAACTAGACCTTACAAACTCTTAGGGTGTGCAGCGTCGGATCGGTGGCCCCCACAATCTCTGCCCCGACTTCTTGGAGGGTTTGCAACGTTGCAATCACTGATTCAGTGAATCGTTCGCCAGCGATGACAGTGGGAATCCCGGGTGGGTAGGGGGCGATTGTTTCGGCACTAATCTCATTGAGGGCCGCCCTCAGGGGAACCGCTCTCTGTGGACAAAAGTAGGCCTCCCGTGGTGAGAGTACCGGTTCTTTGAAGTTGGGGATTGATGGGATGGCCAGGGGTGGCAGAGGGGCATTGTGGCGGTATTGGGTGTAAACACTTTTCAGGCGATCGGTCAAGGTTTCTAGCATTGTTGGCGTCGTACCAAGGCCAAGGCAAAAGGTCAGCGATCGCCCACTGGGAAATTCAGCAATGATCTGCGGTTGCAGAAGCTCATCGAGGGCAAACCCCGTCAGACCTATCGGCCAAGTCCCTAGGGTCAATCGCAGCGGATCCTGAGGGATACCCGTGGGCTGCCATCGCGGCAGAGGCCATTCAGAGGTCTGGATCCACTGGAGAAGTCGCCCGTAGATTTGCTCTCCCTGCTGAGTCATTTGAGCGCCTGCTCGCTCAAGGGCTGCCAGCAACCAATAGCTAGGACTGGTGGTTTGCACAAGGTTTAGGGCCTGGCTCAAGCGTTCAGCAGACACCCGCTCTCCCTTCAGGTGCAGCACTGCCGTTTGGGTTAACGTTCCGAGGGTTTTGTGCCACGACTGCACCACCACATCCGCGCCTGCGGCCAAAGCGGTAACGGGAAAGGCTGGATGATAGGCAAAATGGCTGCCGTGGGCTTCATCGACAATGAGCGGCACACCGTGATTATGGACAGACTCGGCAATCTCTAGCAAGGGTGAGCAGAGGCCTTCATAGGTGGGACTGACAAGCACCACGGCCTTCGTATCGGGATAGGCGGCCAAGCCAGCAGCAACCACATCACGAGTGACTGGTAATGGCAGCCCCCACTGCGGATCAACCCCAACTCCCAAATAAACAGGCTTTGCCCCCGCTAACACCAGTCCCGCAATCACTGAGCGGTGGACATTGCGACCCACGAGAACGCGATCGCCAGGGCCAACTGTTGCCAAAAGGGCGGCCAAAAGGCCACCGGTTGCACCATTTACGAGAAACCACGCGCGATCGCTCCCCACTGTCGCCGCCACTGCCGCCTGTGCCTCTGCCAGCACCCCTGTGGGTTGAGCCAAATTATCAAGGCCGGGCAACTCACTCAAGTCTTGGGCTAAGGCCCTTCCCCAAAGGGCACGCAACAGCGGCTCCATGCCTCGACCCCGTTGATGACCGGGTGTGTGCAAGGGAATTGTGTGGTTTTGGGCTAAAAGAGCAGCAAGGAGAGAAGTCGTCAACTACAATTACAATTAATACTAGGCTTCTAAGTAATTATACGGATTTAGGGATGTCTATACCGCCAGACGATCGGTTGGAATATTCACTGCTGTCGGAGCGTGAGCTACAGGTGCTGGAGCTTGTGGCCGCAGGGCTAACCAACCAAGATATTGCTGCCAAACTAGACATCAGCAAGCGCACGGTAGATAACCACATCAGTAATATTCTCACGAAAACAAAATCAGAGAATCGGGTGGCACTTGTGCGCTGGGCGTTAGCGTGGGGTAAAGTGTGCTTGAATGATGTGAATTGTTGTGCTCTGCCCACCCCCCCTACCCAGCCCCATGAGTGAACGTGTGTACTACAATTCCCGAATGCCGCTGGCCGTCTATCGTGAGCTGGCTGCCCACTTGCAGTTACTCGATGGGGTTTCTGTGCGGCTGTTGCCCCAAACCTGTTCCCACTTTGACTACGAATTGAGTCAAATTGAGGGCATTGCCGTGGCTGTGCCCCCCACGCTTGACCCCAGTACTCAAGCACGATATGAGGAGATTCTGGAACACTACGGCCTTCAGCATGGCGGCTGGCGGCAATGTTAGCGATCGGCATTTTTTAGAAACGAAGTGGTGCTCCCTACTATAGACTGACGATGCAAGCCGAAGAGTTTCTCGCTCGCTATGCCGAGGGCCAAACCAACTTTCAAAGTGTGAATTTGGCGGGCATTAGTCTTGTGAACGCCGATTTCATCGGCATTGATCTGCGCGGTGCAAGTTTACAGGGGGTATATTTTCGGTTTTGTCATTTTGGCCGTGCCGACTTTAGCGATGCCCTGTTCACGGGTGCACGGTTGGAGGGATGCAACTTTACCCAAGCGATTTTTAATGACAGTCATTTTCGCGATGCTCAATGTCATGGTTGCATCTTCGATCGCGCCAATTTCCAAGGAGCAGATCTCACGTTAGCGGCTTTTCGCGACTGTAACTTCCTGAGTAGTGATTTGCGACAGGTCAGTTTAAGCCATACGGTTTTGGCGGGTTCCTGTTTGCGCAGTGCCAACTTTCGCAAAGAGAACTATCAGGAGGGGGCAAGTCTGGTGGGGGCGGATCTGCACCAGGTGGATCTCCAAGGAACAAATTTGGCAGGGACAGATCTATCGCGGGTGAACCTCAAGGGGGCCAATCTCAAGGAAGCCAACCTTAATGCTGCCAACCTTGTCCAAGCAAACTTGGAAAATACCAATCTTCAAGGGGCGATTCTCACCCGTGCCATTCTCTACAAGGCAAATTTGGTGGGGAGCAATTTGCGGCAGTCACGGCTCGTCCAAGCGGATTTGCGGGGAGCAATTCTCAATCAAGCGGATTTGAGTCAGGCAATTCTCTCAGAGGCGCGGCTCGATGATGCCCAAGCTCAAGGGGTGAATTTGCAGGCAGCGGTTTTGAACAAAGCGGATTTGCGGCGTACGGATTTGACGGGGGCCGATTTGCAGGAAGCTCGTCTGATTGATGCCTACCTCGCCCGCACGAATCTCAAGGGTGCCAATTTGCGCCAAGCCAACCTAATGCGTGCTGATCTCAGTAGTGCTCTGTTGCTGGAGGCTTGCTTGGAGCAGGCACTGATGCCCGATGGCAGTATCTTTCTCTAGGGGGCTTGCTATAGTACAACACAGAAGCAGTTTCCCTGAGAAACATGGTAGAGTTTGCAGCGGCACTGGCACCAGAGCTAACCATTCAGTGGGTGAATGCGATCGCCAGCGTTCCCCAAGACCAGTGGGATGCCCTGGCGTTGCCCCTAGAAACCCCCTTTTTGGAATGGGAATGGCTGCATCAAATTGAAGCCTCCGGCAGTGCAACGCCCCAAACAGGTTGGCTCCCCCAGCATTTGCTAGTTTGGCGCGATCGCCAGGGTCAGCGGGAACTGGTGGCCGCAGCGCCTCTGTATATCAAAGGTCACAGTCAAGGGGAATTTGTCTTTGATCACCAGTGGGCAGATTTAGCCGCGCGGTTGGGGATTCGCTATTATCCAAAGCTGCTGGGGATGGCGCCCTTTACACCGGCGGTGGGCTATCGCTTTCTCATGGTAGAGGGGGTGGATGTGGCCATGATGACCAAGGTGATGCTCCATGAAATTGATCGCCTTTGTCAGCGCCACCGCTTTTCCAGTTGCCACTTTCTCTATGTCGATCCCCAATGGCAACCCGCTGCCGAGGCCTACGGCTATCGGGCTTGGCTCCACCACAGTTACATCTGGCAAAATCGCAACTATCAGACCTTCGACGACTACCTAGCGGACTTCAATGCCAATCAACGCCGCAACATCAAGCGAGAACGCAAGGCCGTGGCTCAAGCAGATCTCACGTTTCGGGTTCATCAGGGGCATGAGGTCAGCCGTAGCCTGTTGCAACAGATGTACGATTTCTATGCCGATACTTGCGACAAATTTGGCTGGTGGGGCAGCAAGTATCTGACGCGGCAGTTTTTTGAAGGCCTGAGCGATCGCTATCGCCATCGAGTGGTTCTTTTTGCCGCCTATCCCAACAACGGCAGTCAGCGTCCCATTGCCATGTCCTTTTGCATTACCAAGGGAACCCATCTCTACGGTCGCTATTGGGGCTGTACCCGTGAAATTGATTGCCTGCACTTTAGTGCCTGCTACTACGAACCCATTGAGTGGGCGATCGCCCAAGGAATTCAGCGCTTTGATCCCGGCGCCGGTGGACGCCATAAAAAGCGGCGCGGCTTTCCAGCAACTCCCAACTACAGCCTGCACCGTTTCTATGAGCCACGTTTAGCGGAAATATTTGACCACTACATTGACCAGATCAATGACGAGGAGCAAAGGCTCATTGATACAATTAATGCCGATTTACCGATGAAGCAGCACTAAGGCTGGGAGGCTGTCAGCAGCTCTGGCGAGTCAGAAGTCTCTTGGAGATGGGCAAGTTCAGCAACAAAATCACTAATGCCCTGGAACTGGCGATAGACCGAAGCAAAGCGGACATAGGCCACTTCACTCAGGTGGCGCAATCGTTGTAGGGCTGCTTCCCCCAATTCGGTGCTGGTAACTTCGCGGCGCGATCGCAACTGCAAATCCGCCTCAATATCATCCACAAGGGCTTCAATTTTTTGTTGGGGAATGTTGGTTTTACCACAGGCGGTCATAATGCCCCGCAGCAATTTCGAGCGATCAAAGGACTCGCGATCGCCGTTGCGCTTAATGACCGTAATGGGCACAAACTCAATCCGCTCATAGGTGGTGAAACGACGACCACAGGCTAGGCACTCCCGCCGTCGCCGAATACTTTGCCCCCCTTCTGCCGATCGAGACTCTAGAACACGACTATCTGTATGGTGGCAATAGGGACACTGCATAGGGATCCCACGGATTCAGGCACCTGTAGAGTATCATAGCCGATTCTTTTCACTCATTAACCTTTGCTAGGACTGCGACAGCGTTTGCTAGGCTAGGGGTATTCCTTGGGTATCCTGCCATGACCAATCCAAACCCCCAAAAGAAACGCAATCAACCCACGATCATTAACGTCGAACCCGAAAATTTACTGCTCATTGTTGCCCTGAGTCTCTTTATGCCGCTGCTGATCGTCGGCTTTTTTGTACACTAGGATTCCTTAAAAAAACAAAATCACTTGCGATAGATACAGCATAAAGGCTAAAAACTTTATTTTTCATTGAAAATCAAAAAAATCAACATCTCAGCATCCTTTGCTGCTGAGGATTTGCTGCGCCAAAGTCTCCCTGTGGCGAAGTCGTTTTGGTGGGGCAGGAATTACTAAGAAATATTAAGAAAATTAAATAGTTCTTAATTATTCAACCCATCAGTTATTAAAAAGCAAAAAAGGGATTACGAATCCTTGAAGAATCAGTGGTCCAAGTTTTAGGATGATTTACAGACAGTCTCTAAAGCGAAAATGCTTTTCTAGCCTGATGTGGTTCCTTGGATGGAGTGTCAAAAATCAAGTTTTTTGGGGAAAATCAATGAATAATCGTCAATTTCAAGATGCGGTTCAATGTCTCAAAATTGATCACTTAATGAATGATTTCGAGATTAAAAAGATGACTAAATCAATATGCATTAAAATACCGAGACAAAAATTAATTAAAACTTAAATCCCGTAAAAAAAGAAGAATCAGTACTCCTTCAATACTAAACTCCCTTGGCAAAAATGAGGGAGGTTGCCTAGGACATGAGTATTGGCAAACTATCAAAGTTAATTCATTGAGAAAATTACTCTCCTGAGGGCAATCTTAGGATGCAAAAAGTTGAAGTGACTTGGGCAGTTTGTATTCTCAATAACAACGGTGACCTTTTTTTCATGGTCTAATTTTTACTAGCACAACGAGAGTAATAGGCAATTTCGCTGTGCCTGATAAGATGTAAGGTTCTAGCTTATGACTTCCCCACTGTCGATCTCAATGATCTACCACCTGCGGCGGTTGTTGCGGCAGTATCAGCCATTTCTTAAGCCTGTCATCTATGAAGGAGCAGGGCTAGTGGCTAATCCCGAAGCCGATCTCTATGCTGTACTTGAGAGTCTTTATCCCGATGCGGAGCAATTGGCTACAGTCATGGAACAGTTGGCTAGACTGATTGTTTTGCACCAGAAAAAAGAGCTACTTTCTACTGAACAGTATGAGGCAATTAGCCAGCAAATTTTTTGGATTTTGGGATTAAAATACACGCTACCCCACGTGGGATTAGTATCTATGAGCGGCTAGCCAGCAGAGGATAGAAATTTTTGTGCCTGCGCATCAAGATTTTCAAAGAGACTTCAAAGAGACCTAGGAGTCTTACGGCCTAGGAGAGCCAGTTTTTGGTTTGTTGAGCACTTAAGCTAGGATATTTCCATGGAGCAGGATGACTCATCTTTATTTTTTCAGTTCAGGTGGCCAATGGTGAATGGTCAAACGGGCCATGGATTTGATTTTCCGCTAGGTACTGATCCCTATGACTTACTGCGGGATGTTTGTGCCCGTTTACCCCTGCTCATTCTCTTCTATGACAATGAGGGGCAGATTCATTCCCTTAACCAAGAGGTGATGACCCAGTTGGGCTGGGATACAGGGGACTTGATCTCAGGGGATTTTTTGAGTCAGTGCTTTCCCGATCCAGAAACCCAGCGGCAGATGCGTTATTGGATGATTCATCCCCCCAATGGTTGGCAGGAGGTACCTGTCCATGGCGCCGATGGTCAAGTTTTAGAGATGATTTGGGCTTTTGTGCGCTTTCCCAACGGGGCAGGTTTAATCTGTGGCTACAACGTTACCGATGTGAAGTTAACTCAGGCGGCGCTCCTGGAAACCAGCGATCGCTATACGCTGCTGACCCGTAGCATCAATGATGGTATTTGGGACTGGAATTTGACCACCAATGAGACGTTTTATTCCTCGCGTTGGAAAAATATTCTCGGCTATCAGGATGACGAAATTGGCAATCACATTGATGATTGGTTCAAGCGCATTCACCCCCAAGATGTGGAGCGGGTGAAGTTAAATTTAATGCTCCATATCCGCGGCCAAATCCCCCATTTCCACCAAGAGTTTCGCATTCAACATCGCAACGGGGCCTATCGTTGGGCTTTGGCACGGGGGCTGGTGCTGCGGGATGCCTATGGCAATGCCAGACGGATGGCGGGTTCTTTGACCGATTTGACGGAACATCGCCTTGCAGAGGCCCAGTTGCTCTATGATGCCCTCCATGATTCGCTGACGGGGTTAGCCAATCGCACGCTCCTCCTTGACCGCATTGAACAGGCGACTCGCCATGCTCGTCGTCGTTCCGATTACAAGTTTGTAATTTTGTTTATTGATATTGATCGCTTTAAGGTCATTAACGACAGCCTTGGCCACAGTTGTGGCGACTTAATTTTGATTGAATTGGCCAATCGTCTCACCCGCATTGTCCGCGCCGATGACACGGTGGCTCGTATTGGGGGCGATGAGTTTGTGATTTTGCTGGATGACATTAGTGACAACAATGACGCTTTGGGGGTTTGCGATCGCATTCACAGTGAATTGAATAAACCCTTTGTCGTGAATGATCAGCCGATCGCGCTCAGGGTTAGTATTGGCGTGGCCACGCGATCGGCCCACATTGAGAAGGCAGAAAACTATTTGCGCAATGCCGATATTGCCATGTATCGTGCCAAGCTGGCGGGGGGGAATCGCTATCAAGTTTTTAGTGAAGACATGCATTTGATGGCGCGCGATCGCCTCTCCCTAGAAATCGGGTTGCGCCAAGCCGTTGAGCGGGACGAATTTACCCTCTTTTATCAGCCCATTTACCGCCTTAGGGACAATTCTCTCTACGGCTTTGAAGCCCTGATTCGCTGGCAGCATCCTACTCAGGGCTTACTCCTGCCCGATCGTTTCATTTCCCTTGCGGAGGAAACGGGATTGATTCTGTCCATTGGGGACTGGGTGATCTGGCGCGCCTGCCGTGATCTCCAGTACTGGCACGAGCAATTTCCCCAGTGTCAGTTATCCGTGAACGTGAATTTATCCAATCGGCAACTGATGTACCCTGCTCTAGCCGAGCAAGTGTTGGCTGCTTTGGAACAGACCCAGATTCCTCCCCATTGCCTGCACCTGGAAATAACTGAAAGTGTGGGGATTGATCAGCCCGATCAGGTGCGAGAGACATTATGCAAACTGAAGGCACAGGGAATCAAGCTGAGTCTTGATGACTTTGGCACTGGCTATTCCTCTCTCTCCTATTTGACCCATCTGCCCATCGACATCCTCAAGATTGATCGCAGCTTTGTGAAGCTCATCCCTGAAACCGACCAAAGACCCCTCATGATTGATGCCATTGTTAGCCTTGCCAAGGGATTGGCATTGGAAGTGGTGGCTGAAGGGGTAGAGCATCCCTATCAAGTGACGCGACTGCGGGAACTCGGCTGTGACTATGTCCAAGGCTATTATTTCTCCCGACCCCTGACGACTGAGGAGGTGGTTGCCCTATTAGCGCAGAGTCACACCCCCTAGAAAGAGAACTTTATTGCAAACCTGACGTCCCTAGGTATGGGCTTCGGAACTGAGGCGGTGCATCAACTATGGGCTGATGGCAATCATCAGAATTGGGGCGGCGAAATACGGTAAATCAAGGGGCGTTTTGACCCTAAAGGCAATCAATTGCTTTCAATGTCTTAAAGAAAGTGCCCATCAAAGCCATGACCATTGTTTTTAGCAGTTTATCCTTAGGCTGATCTAAGCTCTGAGTTTGCATCAGGGAAACGGCGGGGGCGCGATCGCGAGCCAGACCTGTGTCAATGGAAACTGGATTGGCAGGCCTTAGAGCCAGATGCTGCTGCGCGTCCCGAGGACCCTTTAGTCGACGGTGCCCAGCAATTTGGGGTACAAATTTCCACGATGAGTTCCGCCCTCGGCCGGCTGGGCATCACCTGAAAAAGCAGATGCGTTGCCAAGAACGCCGTGAGGAAAAGCGACAGCAGATCTATGCGGGATGCAGCGGTTCTATGGATGAGGTGATTGGCAAGGATTGTCCGAGATAATTTTTCATTCTTTATTGGAATAGCTCTAACAAATCCAAGAAAAAGCAAGGAAAATAAATATAGCCCGTATTCAGTTTGAAAAAGGCGATCACCTCTTTTGTTCATCTATTCCGTCGATGTCCCGTTGGCAAGTTGACCTTTACCGTCGGCCTTTGCGTACCCCCAGTGGTGCTGATCTGTGGGAACTTGTGATTTGTGATCCTGAAGAACATTTTTACTACACGGCTTTTTGTCCCGAACCACTGGTGAGTAGTACCTGGGTTGCCACAGAATTCAACCGTTGCGGTCAGCCCTTGCCTGAGCGAGTAAAGGTCTTTCGCCCCGAAAGTTTAGGGCTAGTGGAAGGAGCTTGCCGACAACTCAACATCCCCCTAGAGCCCACCCGCCGCACTTCTGCTCTGAAGCGCTACCTGTGCCAACGCGCTCAGGAATACCCAAGCCTGAAAACCTACACGGGTGAAGCCTACGATCCCTTGGCCATTGAGCAGCTCCCGCCCCTGCCCTTGCCGGATGATATTTGGGGAGAATCTTGGCAGTTTGCAGCGATTACGCCCCCCGATTTGCAGCAACTGATGCGGTACCCTTTACGGATTCTGGCCTTGGAAATGGAGATGCTGCCGGAGTCCCTAGGCTTGGCGGCAGACACCCTGATTCCGGGAATTATGCTCTATGGGGGTCGCAAATCCTTGAAGCTGGCTCGCTGGTTCCAAGAGCAGGTGCCCTATCGCCTAGAGTTTGTACCGGGGCAGCCCTGTGGCATTCTCCTGCACAGTGGATTGCGCGATCGCTGGGTGTTTTTAACGTTTCAGGATTCGGAAATTGCGCAAGCGGGAGAGGTGTTTCGCGATCGCCTGCAAAAAAGCCAAGGCTTGCACTTTCTGCTCATTCAGCCCACTCCCAAGGACACGACCTACACTGCCCTGTGGCTGCTGCAACCCCTTGAATAGCCTAGGGTTCGAGTATGTTCTGCGCCAAACGTTCCTGAAGGGTGCGAGTTTCCTCTAGAACTGTTTCAATGCCTTCAAGGTGGGTCTGGCGCACAAAGTTAATTTTCAGTTCCTCTAGCCATAGCACCAGGAGGTCTTGGATCACCTTGCCCACCTGTTCCTCTTGGAGTTCAGCACTCAGGGTTTGGCCAAATTTTTGCGCTAGTTGACTCACCAGCAAGGCGCCTTCGCGGGGTGGATTGCCTTGGTTTTTGCTTGCTTGCTCCAACAGCAGAAAGAGGCGATCGCTAATCTCCTTGGCAAGGGATTGGCGCCACTGCAGGGGTAAGGCCGCTAGGGTTGGACTCTCCAGCAATCGCCGATAGGGGGGTGCTTGCCGTAGGACCTGATCCACGCTGTAGGCCACTAATGCTTCCACTTCTGGCCGCAGTTGGGGCACGACACGGCAGAGGATCACTTGAACCACCAAGGCCGCCAGTTCCCCCAACTCATCAATGTCATTCGCCCTGCTATTGACGCTATTGACGCTATTGACCTGTAAGTCAGAGGCACGGGGAAGCCACTGGCTAAACTGACCGCGGCGGATGGCCTTTTGCAGTTGTGTCAGCACTTGCAGGACAACGACCTCTGAAATGTCGGTGGCGATCGCCCCCACCAAGCCCTGAGATAGCTGCCGCTCCAGGGTATCAAGGCAGATCAGACCCGCTTGATCGAGGCGAATCATGACGGGAATCACCCGCAGCCATGCCCACGTCGGTGCCAACCACCAAAAGGGAAAAAAGAGTAGCCCATCGTACCAGCGCCACAGCATGGCATCTCGCCAGCGACAACCGCGACACTGCCGACTCAGCCAAAACGTGCGACCCAAGAACTCAACAAAGAAGAGGAGATTAAAGGGAAGATCCAGAACGCCAAACCGATTCAGAAAATCCCCATCCTCGCCATAGGCGCGCCAATAGTTGGTCGCTATTAGGGGAATGATGTGCTTCTCAAACCAATTCAGGTTGCTCCGCCAGTCCTGTGCATTGATGTACTCCGAACTCCAAAAGCGCTCAAAGGACTCTTTGGAGGATGCATCCCGATTGCCAAAGACCCGCTGCCGCATGCGATTCTTAATCTGCTCAAGGGTGCCGGTCTTATTGGCCAGAGCAAAGGGATTGGTGTCCACCATGGTTTTGCTCTGCTGTCGCAACTGCGTCAACAGCGCTTGTGTTCCTGGGGCATCCACGCCTTCAGTGGTAATGGTGTGCCGTAGTTGGTTGACGGTGTTGATGTACTGCTGCGTTACTCGGTGGGGTTGAATGCCTTTGATGGGGTCATAGAGGCGGGTAATCGGCAACGGCTGGGGTAGATAAATGACCCGCTGAATTAGGGGAATGCGGACTTTTCCCAACAGCCAAAAGTCCCGCAGCGGAATATAGGTGAGATCAAAAAGCACCAACGCCAGGTTGAGGCTGGCGATCGCCGCCATTACCCGCTCATAGGTTCGGTTCAGGGGCTTATCCAACACAGCCCTCCCCTAACGCAGGCGGACATACCCGGCTTTTTCAATGATTGCCTGTCCTTCGTCGGTCAACAGCAGAGCCGCATAGGCACGACCGGCTTGGGCATCTAGGCTATTGTCATCCTTAGTAATGACAAACAGGCGACGGGTAATCGGATAGGTGCCGTCCTGAAATCCTTGATAGTTTAGCGTATTGCGCCGCTGTGGACATTGGGAAGAATCAACGTAGGGTTCTTGGTAAGGAGGAACGTACTGATTCGGCTGACGCCCCAAGGGCAAGGGTCGCACACTGCACTGACCAACAATTTCCGGTGCCGATGCGTAGTAAATTCCGCCCACGGTCGTCCCCAAGCGCCGCAGTGCATCCGTGGTATCTCGTACCATAACGACATTAGTGCTAAGTTGCTGCCCCCCTAAGACCTCTTGGACAAAAAATTCCACGGTACCACCATCTTCCAAGCGTCGTGAAAAGGGGGTAATGGTCAGATTCGGCCCCCCCACTTGACTCCAGTTCCTGAGTTTACCGGTGTAAATATCAACCACCTGCTGGACTGTTAAGCCGGGAATCTTGAGGGTTGGATTGACGGCGATCGCAAGGCCATCGATCGCCACCGGCAATTCAACGAGTTTGATACCCTGACTCTGCGCCTGCTGCCGCTCCTTTTCATTCAAAGGGCGTGAGGACTGGGCAAAGGCAATTTGATTGTTCAGTAACATGCGAATACCACTCCCCGATCCCGGTGTACCGGTTGCTGGATCCGTGTAGCGCAGACGAAAATTTGGCCAAGCCACTTGAATTAAAGGATCGACATCGCGGCGAATCGGCGCCCACGTGGTACTGCCGCCGTACTGAAACGTCCCGCTCGGAACATTACTGACATCACTGAAATTAGCGCCCAACCTCTCTGGCGTTTTTGCTGCCGGCGAAGTGGACAACCGGCCAGTGACTTGTTCTAGGGGATTTTGATTGCCTAGGAGCCGCAGAACCAGCACTGACGCCACCCCCAGCAGGCCACAGGTGAAGACAAGGGAGAAGAGCAACGGGAGCAAGTTACTATTCCGAGACATGGCAGAACCCGTGAAAATCTGCCCCTAGCCTAGCTTAAAGTGGTTGCTCCTGAGATCCTCAGGCAGCAGGTTTTTCCCTTAGGGGCCATGGTGCACCGTTTTCACCCACCGCAGACGTTTTGCCCGTAGGGCCATACGCAAGGTGGTCGTACTCACTACTGGCAACCAATGGAACATGTATAGGGTTCCCCGTAGGCTCTGCCAAAACAGTTGCCACACCCCCATGGATTGAGCCTGAGGAATGCCCCGTAGCATTCCCACCATCGAAATCGTCAAGCTTAGGGTTGTCAAGGGCACCAGCACCGGCGTGCGGTGGCGCAGCAGAGCCATCAGCAGATCGGGAATGGTCGCCGTAGGAATAGCATATTTGATCAAAAACCAGCAGAACACATCCCAGCTTTTTTGCCAGCCAAGGCGATTGCGCAGCAAGGGCTGCCAGTAGTCGAGATAGCTTTGGTAGCCGCCCTCGCTCCAGCGATTGCGTTGGTGCCACAGTGCCAGCAGTGTGGTCACGCCCTCTTCCTGTACCGCTGGATTCATCAGCACGTCAATCTGCCAGCCGTGGAGATGCAGCTTCAGACTGAGATCGAGATCGTCAGTAATGGTTTCCTCATTCCAGCCCCCACAGCGCTCTAGGGCTTGCCGCCGCACAAATTGGCCATTGCCCCGCAGTTCTCCCATGCCGCCACAGGCAACTCGCTGCTGTTGATAGTAGGCATCGAGAATCATCTCGACCGCTTGACCTTGGGCCAGCCAATTGATGTCGGCATTACTGATCGCCTTGCGCACTTGGACGGCGCCGACACTGGCCACCTGAAAGCGGTTGACCACCTCCTGCAGCAGATCTGGGGGTACCGTGGCATCGGCGTCAAAGACGCCAATAATTTCTCCCCGTGTCAGGGGTAGGACTTGATTGAGAGCCCCGGATTTGCCACCCCCTGCCCCTGGCAGCCGCCGCAGCACCTTGAGATGGGGATACTGCTTTTGTAGTTCGCTCAAAATATCGGGGGTGCGATCGCTACTGTTGTCATCAATGATCCACACTTCGTAGTGGGGATAATCCAAGCGGCAGAGGTTTTTCACCAGGCGACCAATCACCGCCTCTTCATTTTTGGCAGCCACCACCAAGGACACCATCGGCGGCACACTTTCTGCTGTCTCTGACGCTGGCAGACTTTGGGGTTTGGCGCGCCAGTAGCGCAGGGTTTGTAAACTCATCAAGAGGGTTAGGACATAGATGAGCCAGATACCACCAACAATCAGGTGAATGGCGATCGTGCTGCCCCAAATCAGAGACAGCGCTAGGAAAGCCTTGCGACGGCGACCCTCAGAACGCGGTTGTAATGGAGGACTCTCTGGGTCATCAACCCACTCCGACAGGAGTTCGTCGAGGGGGTCGGCTTCGTTGTAGAAACTGTTTTCGGGCCAGGAATTCTCCGGCATAGGTCACCTGATTGAGAAACCAGTACTTATCCAGTCCCTTAAAGAAGCTGGGAATGAGATAACACCACACTGTGCAGCCTTCGCAGACGGGAAGTCGGCCTTGGGAGCGGCGATACTCCTCTACCACCTCGGAGGACTTGTACAGTTCGTACAGGCGACCATTGATGGGGACTCCCTTCTGCGCAAAGTGGTAACACGGTAGCAGCAACTCATCATTGGGGGAAATGGCAATCACGGCATCCACCGCCTTACAACGGGGATTGTGAGTCCTGTTTCCCCCGGCGCGAATGAGGGCTAGCGCTGCCTTATTGTAACCAACATTGTTATACTTCTTCGCTGTTTGTTCAATGCTGTTGGCAATTTCGGGAGTGGGGTTCTTTTTGTCGTTGTAGTGTTCGTGGGCAGTAAAGGCAGGGTTGAGCCAAACCCGTACCCCTAAACTTTGGGCAAATTCAGCGACTTCCCCAATTCGCTCATAGTTCTGGGCTGTCACGGTGTGGTTCAGCACGGGATATTCACCCAGCTCGAGGGCAATCTTGACCGATTCCACCAGCGTGTCAAAAATTTTCACGCCCCGCGACTGATCATGGGTGGCAGCATCCGGCCCATCGAGGGAAAAATTCAAGAAATCTACCACCCCCTGAATTTCCTTGGCACGACGGGGATAGAGAATGGTATTTGTTGTCATGCTGGTAATGAAGCCAAGACGCTTGGCCTCGCGGTAGATGGCTGGGGCATCGGCACGCAGCAGCGGTTCGCCCCCCGTAAAGTCCACATATTTCACGCCCAAGCGCTTCAAGTCGCGGAGATTGGTTTGGATAGCGCTAAAATCAGCTTCTTTGCCCGGTTCCAGCGCCCAAATATCACAGAAATGGCAGCGGGCATTACAGCGGTAGGTCAGGTAATAGTTAGCAACCAGTGGACTCATTGAGTATCTTCCTTAGGAAATTTAAGCAAGACCAAGATGAATGGGCAAAAATAGCAAATGAGTTTATACAAGCAATTGAAAGATTTCTAGACAAAACTTCATCGGAGTTTGAGTTGATGAACAGTTTAGCACTCTGCTGAGCGGAAGGAGGGCCATTCCTCGCCTGAACCTGCTGCAAGTTTAGCAATGCTTATTATTGATAAAGATTTTTTATATTAAAAGCATGTTGCTATTTACATAGATTATCTTTTACCGTGAGGGTATGCGCAATTGTGAGGATAGTCCCATGAATCAACTCCTTACCCAACGCCCGCCCGCTTCTTTGATGACCAAAATCCGCCAATGGCTAATGACTTATCCAATTACCACGCCGGCGATCGCCCACCGCATTTGTCGCTGGATTCCTGCCCAATGTCCCTTTGCCCGCACCCTCTCCCTCTTTGGTCGGCCAGTCATTACCATTCCCCCCCTATGTAAACTCAATCCCTTCTATGAGGAGGTGATGATGCTGCGGTTTCGCGCCCTGACCTACCTCAGCGATGTCTGCCAAGAGGACATCAGTCAATACGTCTAGGCTACGTCTTGACAGCGAGGAACAGGCAGTTGCTATAGGATGTAAAGTATACAGCTTTGTATCCATGGTGCCCGTCGCATGCTGAAAGCCCTATTTGGCGACCCCAATCAGCGCAAGGTTAAGAAGTATCAACCCCTTGTGGTCGAGATCAACCTGCTGGAGGAGCAAATTCAGCCCCTGAGTGATAGTGAGCTACAGGCGAAAACGGCTGAGTTTCGGCAGCGACTCGACAATGGCGAGACCCTAGATGATTTGCTGCCAGAGGCCTTTGCTGTGGTACGCGAAGCCTCACGACGGGTACTGGGGATGCGCCATTTTGATGTCCAGCTCATCGGTGGCATGATTCTCCACGATGGCCAGATTGCCGAAATGAAAACCGGCGAAGGCAAAACCCTCGTGGCCACGCTCCCAGCCTACTTGAACGCCCTCACGGGTAAGGGGGTACATATTGTTACGGTCAACGACTATCTGGCACGGCGGGATGCGGAATGGATGGGGCAGGTGCATCGCTTTTTGGGTCTGACGGTCGGGCTAATTCAGCAGCAAATGGCACCCCAAGAGCGACAGAAAAGCTATGCCTGCGATATTACCTATGCCACCAACAGTGAAATTGGCTTTGACTACCTGCGGGACAATATGGCCACGTCCATGGCTGAGGTGGTGCAGCGCCCCTTCAACTACTGCATTATTGACGAGGTGGATTCGGTACTTATTGACGAAGCCCGCACCCCCCTAATTATTTCGGGTCAAGTGGAGCGTCCGACCGAGAAGTACTTCAAGGCCGCTGAGGTCGCTCGGCTCCTGAAAAAAGACGAACACTATGAGGTGGATGAAAAAGCTCGCAATGTGCTGATGACTGATGAGGGGTTTATTGAGGCGGAGAAGTTGTTGGGGGTGAGCGATCTCTATGACCCCCAAGACCCCTGGGCGCACTACATCTTTAATGCCATCAAGGCTAAGGAACTCTTCCAGCGGGATGTGAACTACATTGTCCGCAATGGTGAAGTGGTGATTGTGGATGAATTCACTGGACGGGTCATGGTGGGTCGCCGCTGGAGTGATGGCTTGCATCAGGCGATCGAAGCCAAAGAAGGCCTGGAAATTCAAAATGAGTCCCAAACCCTGGCCACAATTACTTACCAAAATCTCTTTCTGCTTTATCCCAAGTTGGCGGGGATGACGGGGACAGCCAAAACCGAAGAGGCGGAATTCGAGAAAATTTACAAGCTAGAAGTGACGGTGGTGCCCACCAATCGCCCCAGTCAGCGGCGGGACTTTCCCGATGTGGTCTATAAAACCGAGCGGGCTAAGTGGCTGGCAGTGGCCTCTGAATGTGCTGAGGTGCACGCTACGGGTCGGCCAGTGCTCGTGGGAACCACCAGTGTTGAAAAGTCAGAGCTATTGTCCCAACTGCTGCGGGAGTTGGAAATTCCCCACAACCTTTTGAATGCCAAGCCCGAAAATGTGGAGCGGGAGGCGGAGATCATTGCCCAAGCCGGCCGCAAGGGAGCAGTGACGATCTCAACCAACATGGCAGGCCGAGGAACAGACATTATTCTGGGTGGCAATGCCGACTACATGGCTCGCCTTAAGGTGCGGGAGTATTTGATGCCCCGCATTGTCATGCCCCCCAGTGATGACCCGATGATGCTGTTGGGACTAAAAATGGATCGCGGCGGTGGTCAAGGATTCAGTCAAGGGCCGCAGAAAAATTGGAAGGCCTCACCAGGACTTTTCCCCTGCGAAATTAGCAAGGATGCAGAAAAGCTGCTGCGCCAGGCGGTGGAGGTAGCAGTCAAGACCTATGGTGAGCGCAGTCTGCCGGAGTTGCAGGCAGAGGACATGCTGGCGATCGCCTCGGAGAAAGCACCGACCCAAGACCCTGTGATTCAAGCCCTGCGGGATGCCTTTAACCGCATCCGCGAAGAATATGAGGTGGTTACCAAGCAAGAACACGAAGAGGTGGTGGCCCTCGGTGGCTTGCATGTGATTGGTACAGAACGCCATGAGTCGCGGCGGATTGATAATCAGTTGCGGGGACGGGCCGGACGTCAAGGCGACCCCGGATCAACGCGCTTTTTCCTAAGCTTGGAGGATAACCTGCTGCGAATTTTTGGGGGCGATCGCATTGCCAGTATTATGAACGCCATGCGCATTGATGAAGATATGCCAATTGAGTCGCCGCTGCTGACTCGCAGTCTGGAAAATGCCCAGCGCAAGGTGGAAACCTACTACTACGACATCCGCAAGCAAGTTTTTGAATACGACGAGGTGATGAATAACCAGCGGCGCGCCATCTATGCTGAGCGGCGGCGAGTCCTCGAAGGGGAAGACCTCAAGGATCGGGTGCTAGAGTATGCCGAAAAAACCATGGATGACATTATTGCTGCCTATGTCAATCCCGATCTACCGCCGGAGGAATGGGATTTGGAAGGTTTAGTAGCCAAGGTGCAGGAATTTGTTCATTTACTTGCGGACCTGCGCCCTGAGCATCTGGCGCACCTAAGCGTACCGGAGATGCAGGCCTTTTTGCATGAGCAAGTGCGCACTGCCTATGAGCAAAAGGAAGCGCAAATTGAGGCCATTCAACCGGGCTTGATGCGGCAGGCAGAACGGTTCTTTATTCTGCAGCAAATTGACCTGCTGTGGCGGGAGCACCTGCAACAGATGGATGCCCTGCGGGAGTCCGTCGGCCTACGGGGCTATGGTCAAGAGGATCCCTTAGTGGAGTATAAACGGGAGGGCTATGAACTGTTCTTGGACATGATGGTGATGATTCGCCGCAATGTCGTGTACTCCCTGTTCCAATTCCAGCCCCAAGTGGCACCGCCCCCAGAGCAGGTCTCCTCATCCTCAGATCAGGGATAGTCCCGTTTTCCCAAAACCCAGTCTGACCATTGGAGCCATCTTTAAGGCGGCGGCGTCAACTATACTGGCGTAGTCTCGGTATGGATGGATTGGTTCAAGTGTGCTTGCACGGTCAGCTTATTTAGTTTTTGGGAATGCACTGACGGTGGCGATGGCGAGCGCCAACATTGTCTTTGCCCAAGAGATTCAGGGCGATCGCCTGAACTTAAATGGCCGCGACTACCCGGTGGCTTGGCAGCAGTGGCGCGATGCCCAAAATCAACTGCGCACCGGCATTAGTGATGGGGGTCTGGCCCAGCGCTTTGGTGTTCTTCTTGGCAGTACCACAGATCCCTTTCAGCAGCCAGTGGCATGGTTTCAGCACCAATTTAGTCCTTTGGCTGTGCGCTTTAGCGCCAATGGCATGTATCGCTACCTAGACATTACGCCCTGGATTGAGCAACATCAGTGGCGGGTGCAACCCCAAGGCAATACGCTCCAGATCAGCACACCCCCCGCCCGAATTCTCAGTTGGCGGCAGGGACGACAACCTTGGGGCGATCGCTGGGTCTTTGAATTGGACCGCCCCACCCCTTGGCAGATCAATCGCCTCACCTTTAGCCGCACCGCTTTGACGCCTCGGGATCTCAGTCTCACGATTGAAGCCACAGGAGAATTGGCCACGCTCCCCAATGTCAAAGTTACGGCTACCCCGGATCGCACAGTATTGGAGACCCAAATTCCCGGCACAGTTCGCCCAGTGGCCTCAATGCTGCTCAATCCACCGCGGCTGGTGATTGATTTTCGCACTGATGCGCCACCCCCCCGCACAATTCAATGGGCACCGGGACTGCGCTGGCAACAGCAAACGGTCATCCTGGGCACTCGTCAGTTCCCTGTGGATCTGCTCATTATCAATCCCCGACAGCCGGGGCTGCGTCTGCGTCCCCTTGGAATAACCCCCACAACTTTGGTGGGCTTAGCAACGCTGCCCGAACTGGCCCAACGCTGGCAGGCAGCCGCAGCAATTAATGGCGGGTTCTTTAATCGCGATCGCCAAGCTCCCTTGGGGGCAATTCGCAGTGAGGGTCACTGGCTCTCTGGCCCGATTCTCAATCGCGGTGCCATTGGCTGGGACGATCGCGGCCAGATTGTTGTGGGTCGCCTCAGTGTGCAGCAGCGGGTGAGGACGCCGACGGGCACAGTACCCATTGTCACGTTCAATTCTGGGTATGTCCAAGCCGGTCTTGCCCTCTATACCCCCAGTTGGGGCGCGAGCTACCAAGGGAAAACGGGCAGTGAAGTGGTGATTACGGTGCGCAATGAACAGGTGGTGGGGCAGCAACCCATCAGTAACCATCAAACAGTTCCGATTCCCTCAGAGGGCTTCCTACTGGTGGCGCGTAACTTGAATTCCGCCTTGTTGGCAAACTTCCCACCGGGGGCTGCGGTGCAACTGGAAACCACTGCTATGCCCGCTGCCTTTAATAGCATTCCCAATATCGTCGGTGCGGGTCCCTTACTGGTGAATCAGGGGCGAGTGGTCTTGAATGCGGCACTGGAGCAATTTGGGGCGGGTTTGGATGCCCAGGCGGCACCCCGCAGTGCCATGGGAAATCGCAGTGATGGCAGCATTGTCTGGGTCACCACCCACAACCGTATAGGTGGTAGGGGGCCCACCCTCGCAGAATGGGCACAAATTGTCCATCAGTTGGGCTTGATCAATGCGGTGAATCTGGATGGCGGCAGCTCAACGGCCCTTTATCTAGGGGGGGTGTTGGTGGATCGCCATGCGGTGACAACGACGCGGGTCAACAATGCCCTTGGGGTCTTTTGGCAGCCAACCCCCTAGAGATAGGCCAAAGGATCGCTCGGTTCGCCGTTCAAGCGCACTTCAAAGTGGAGGTGGGGGCCTGTTGACAGTCCCGTGGAGCCAACCTCAGCAATGGGCTGCCCCTGTTGCACAAATTGGCCTTCCCGTACGAGGAGCCGCTGGGCATGGGCATAGAGCGTCGTCATCCCGCCGCCATGATCTAAGATCACGGTTTGCCCGTAGCCCCCTGACCAACCGGCAAAGATCACGGTGCCCGCTTCAGCAGCAAAGATGGGGGTGCCAAAATCAGCTCCAAAGTCCACACCAGCATGGAACCGCTGCCTGCCCAAGATGGGATGAATCCGCCAACCAAAGGGACTGGTCAGCGGTGCTTGAATGGGGTAAGCAAGACGGCCACTGCGGGGCAGGGGTGGAGTGCCCCTGGGGACATAGCCGAGACGCTGACTAATGAGTTGCTGAATGGCGACGCTGTCACGGGCCAGTTGGGCTTCAATGGCGGCAAGGGCCTGGCGATCGCTCCGCAGACGAGCAATGAGTTGGCGTTGACTTTCGGCTTCCCGTTCATAGATGGCCTGCTGCTGTTGGAGTTGCTGGCGCAGGGCTTGAATAAATCGCTGTTGTACTTGAATTTGCCGCTGCTGCTGCTGAAGTCGCTGGCGATCGCGAACCAAGGCAGCCAAGTGCTGGCGATCGCGCTCATACACCTGACGCAGGCGCCCCTGCTGCTCCAGCCAGTCATTGAGGGTCTCTGCTTCAAAGAGCATGGCCCACTGGGGAATCTCACGGTAGCGTTGCAGCCGCCGTAGGCGATCGCCAATCACAGCAACACTGGCCTTGTAGCGGCGACTCAGAACCTGTTGCTGCTCCTTGAGCTCCTTGAGCAGGGTTTCTGCCGCTTGCAGGCGATCGCTGGCCGCCGCCAACTGTTGGGTGGTTGCATCCACATTGGTTTCTAAACCCTCCAGGCGATCGCTGGCCGCTGCCTCAAGGCGTTCTAGTTGTTGACGCTGCTGACCTACTGCCTGCTGGTGCTGCTGGTGTTGTTGGATCACCTGCTGCCAATACTCCAGATTCTGGGAGGGTGCCGTTGCCCAAGCCGCCAGAGTTACCCTGAGCATCACTAGCAGCCCAAGGCAAAGGTAGAGCCCATAGCGGTATTGCTTTGGCATTGACCTTCCCCAACAACACCCTAAAAAACACCTTCAAAAATTACGTTGCCGTGGGTCGCATTATCCAACCTTTGCTGCCTGCTGGAGAAAGCGCATTGCCCACTGGGGATGGCCGCCCCAATGGAGATGCAGATAACTGGCGTGGATTCGGGAGTTGCCCCAGCCCTCTGGTTCACCCGCCAATTGCCACAGAGGCCTTGGGGGCGGCACACTCAAACAGGAATAGTGAAATTCATGGCCTTGAACCTTCTCTCCTGCCTGCACACACACCGTTGTTTGTAAAGCCGTGGCTTGGCGATAGCCAAGGGTGAGTTTTTTACCCATGTGGGCAACCGGCGGCCAGTATCCCACCAAGGGGTAGTAGTGTCCCTCGAAGGTTTGAATACCTTGGCTGAGATACATGAGGCCACCACACTCCGCATAGATGGCTATGCCCCTTTGAATGGCCTGCCGCAGCGACCCAAGGAACGAGTGATTCGCTGCTAACTCTGGGGCAAACACCTCCGGAAAGCCACCCCCCAAGATCAACCCATTGAGATCTGGGGGCAAGTGGGTATCCCGTAGGGGTGAGACTGGGGTTAACGTTGCCCCCAAAGCGTGGCACAAATCAAAGGTGTCAGCATAGTAAAAGTGGAAGGCTGCATCTTGGGCAATGCCAATGGTGACTTGAGTCAGGGGGGAAACACTAAAAGGAGGGTCTGAGGAGGTGGGGGCAGGGGCAAGCAGTGGTGTCAGCCGCTCCCAGTCAAAACAGGTGTTTCCCAAATGGGCAAGGCGATCGCCCAAGGCTTGAAACTCGCGGGATTCCTGGGGTGGCACTAAGCCCAGGTGCCGACTGGGAAGTGCCAAGGCCTGATCGCGATAGAGAACGCCAACAATAGGCACCCCCAGGGGGGCAAGGGCGGCTTCTAACAGTTGCCGGTGGCGATCGCTGGCCACCCGATTCAAGACCACACCAGCAATCTGGAGCGATGGATCATAGTGGCAAAAGCCATAGACCACCGCCGCCACCGAGGCTGCCTGTTTTTGGACATCTAAGACCAGGAGCAGAGGTGCCTGCAAAAGTTGGGCAATCTGTGCCGTACTGCCCTCATGGCTCCCTCCCCGGCCATCAAATAGCCCCATGACCCCCTCAATGAGCACTGCATCCATCCCCTGACTGTGATAGCCGACGCAGGCGCAGACATACTCAGGACTGGTCAAGATCACATCGAGGTTACGGCAAGGCCGGCCACTGATAGCCGTGTGAAACAGGGGATCAATGTAGTCAGGGCCCACCTTAAAGGTTTGTACCCGCTGCCCCCGGGCGCTCAGAGCCGCATTTAATGCTAGGGCAACCGTGGTTTTTCCCACGCCGCTGCGATCGCCTGCTATCACCAACGCCATTGTTAATCCCTTTCCCCAAGAAAAATCAATCTATGCCTGCAATCCACTCCAACACCGTTATTTCGGGGATATTCCCTGATCAACTGCCCTCAGGGGAACTCCCCACCCCTGTAAGATAGGAGACTAAGCGTGCACTCAAGAGTTGGGTCAGGGTCTATGACAGCGGTAACTTCAGTCCCCAGTTTCTGTGAAGGAATTCAGTATTTTGGCAATGATTGGCCAGACTGGGATCGCTATGGTCAAAGGCCACTCCTGAGTACCCAACAGCCAGCCCTTAGGGATCTGGAGGCTCCGGAAGCCGCCTATCAAACGCTCCTCTATGCCGATGCCCTCCGCTATCTGATCTTACAGATGACCGGCAGTAAGGCCTCTGGTCATCCTGGCGGCTTTGCCAGTCAAGCAGAAGCCTATGCTGCCCTCGTGATGTTGGGGCACAAAAATATCATCACGGAAGTGGGGCACCATGCGCCAGGCTTTTATGCCGCCCTGTTCTTGGATCGCTCCCTAGAGAAAATGGGCATTTATACGGTTCAGGACCTGCGCGATCGCTTCCGCGAAAAACATGGTCTGCTTGGCCACCTCTCAGGCTATATTCCGGGGATTCTGGCGCCGGCCGGCCCCCTGGGACAGGGGCAGCACTTTGCTATGGCCGCTGCTTGGTTACACCGCCAGACCCTCTTTCCCTTCACCTTAGGGGATGGCGGCCTAGGGGAGCCCTACGTCATGAGCAGCATGGCGCACTTCCACACCGCTTTCCCAGAGGTCACCAATTTCCTACCTGTCCTGGTTTGGAATGGCTTTAGCCAAGAACACCACAGCATGGTTTCTCTGAAAACCAATCCAGAAATGATGGCCTACTGGCACGGCAACGGTTTCCAAGAGGTGGTGCTGGTGGATGCCAAAGACTTTGACGACAGCGGTCAAGCGGGGGACTACGTCGATAGCACTCAGTTTTCCTTTGGGCAGCGCTTGGCCTTTGTGCAGGCGGTCCTGAAGGGAATGCAAGAGGCAGCGCGATCGGCTCTCGCTGGCAAGCTGACCGTCTTTATCCTCAAACAACTGAAGGGGGCAGGTGTTCATGCCAAGGGGGCAAAATCCCATAACCTTTATGCCCAGCACACCCTCGACAACCCCGATATTGTCAATGCCCTCAAAGCCCGTGCCCTTTCTCCTGCCGCCTGGGAACTGGTGCGTCAAAACTGTGTGGCAGCAGCCGGCGGGCCAGCGGCGGAGGTGGTGGTTACAGAGCAGGTCTTAGACTTACCTCCCCTTGGGGAGATTGCCCTTGAGGCCTATGCCTTGGGGGAAAGCAAAGTGGCCACAACCGCCATGGGGCGCATGGTGGCAGAAGTGGGGCAGCGCGATCGCCGCTACCTTGTTACCAATGCCGATGGCAATGAGGCCTCTGGGATTGGCAACATCAACCAAGCCCTGAAGATCATTCACCCAACGACGGATCCCCTCTACAACCAACTGCCCAATGGCCAAGTATACGAACCCCTGAGCGAGGATGCCTGCGCGGGCCTAGCTGCAGGATTATGTTTGATGGGCAGCCGTAGTCTTTGGTGCTCCTACGAATCCTTTGCCATTAATGGTCTCCCCATCTGGCAAACGGTCACCCAAGCGATGGCAGAACTGCGCCGTCCCACCCCTTCGACGGTTACTCTCTTTACCGCCGGCGCCCTTGAGCAGGGACGGAATGGTTGGACGCATCAACGCCCGGAAATTGAAGCCTACTATGCCGCTTTGTTGCGCAATGGCAATATCTTTGTCCTTTTCCCGCCAGATGCCAACAGCATTCAAGTGTGTTACCGCTGGGCACTGAACACCCAAAACAAGGGAATTGCTATCTTTGCGAGTAAAACGCCACTGCCGGTGCGCACCACCTTTGCACAAACGGAACAGGCCCTTGATGAGGGGGCACTCACCCTCTATGAATCCACTCAAGGGGGACGAACCTTAGTCCTAGCGGTGCTGGGGGATATGATTTTGCAACCCGTGTATCATGCCCTACCCCAATTGGAGGATTTAGGCTATCGAGTGCGGCTGGTTTCGGTAATTAACCCCCGCCGCCTCTACCGCCCTGGGGATGTTGCTTGGCAAACCTGCGCGGAACCCGATGGCGGCTTTGCCGATGAGGCCACCTTCCAGCGTCTGTTTGACGGCGATGCCCTCTTGGGGGTAACGGGGGGGGCCTCTGCCCTTTTAGAACCCATTTTGCTGCGTGCCACTTGTCCTCGCGATCTACTGGCTTGGCAGCGCGGCGAAACAACAGCTAGCCCTGCCGAACTGATGGCCTACAATGGCCTCACCCCCGAAGCCATTTGCGATCGCGCCCGTTCACTGCTGAAGTAAGTGCCCATGACTGCTGCCCATCGCAAAGCCCGTGCCCTTAAGCCCGGTAGTCCCCGCCCCGCCAAGACCCTATGCAGTGAGTGTGGCCTCTGCGACACCTACTATATCCACTATGTCAAAGAGGCCTGTGCCTTCCTCAATCAACAGTTTGAGACCCTTGAGCAGCAAAGTCATGGCCGTGCCCGTGATCTTGACAACTGGGATGAGTGCTACTTTGGCGTTCACCGGGAGATGATGGCGGCTCGCAAAACAGAGCCGATTCCGGGAGCCCAGTGGACGGGCATTGTCAGCACTATTGCCATTACCCTGTTGGAATCGGGACGGGTTGAGGGCGTTGTCTGTGTTCAAAATAGCGAGAGCGATCGCTTTACCCCCAAGCCCGTGATTGCCCGCACCCGTGAGGAGATTTTGGCGGCGCGGGTAAACAAGCCCACCCTATCTCCCAATCTTTCGGTGCTAGAGCAGGTGGAACAAGCTGGCCTCAAACGGCTCTTGGTGATTGGGGTTGGCTGTCAAATTCAGGCCCTGCGAGCCGTTCAAGACAAACTGGGCCTAGAGAAGCTCTATGTGCTGGGAACCCCCTGCGTGGATAACGTCACCCGTGCGGGTCTGCAAAAATTCCTGGAAACCACCAGCCGATCGCCCGACACGGTGATTTACTACGAGTTCATGCAGGACTTTCGCGTACATTTCAAGCACAGCGACGGCTCCACAGAAACCGTGCCCTTCTTTGGCCTCAAAACCAATCAACTCAAGGATGTCTTTGCCCCCTCCTGCATGAGTTGCTTTGACTACGTCAATGGCCTTGCCGATTTGGTGGTGGGATATATGGGGGCCCCCTTAGGTTGGCAGTGGCTGGTGGTGCGCAATGAGCTTGGCCAAGAAATGCTGGACCTTGTGCAGGATCAATTGGAAATCCAGCCCGTCACGAGTGCCGGCGATCGCCACGCTGCGGTGCAACAAAGCATTCCTGCCTACGATAAAGGCGTTACCCTGCCCCTGTGGGCGGCCAAACTGGTGGGCTTAGTGATTGAGCGTATTGGCCCCAAAGGGCTTGAATATGCCCGCTTTTCCATTGATTCCCACTTCACCCGAAACTATCTCTATGTGCGGCGCAACTATCCCCAAAAACTTGCCGCTCATGTGCCCGCCTTTGCCCAAAAAATTGTGGATCAGTATCAACTCCCCGCCCCGTAATTGCCATAAAAAAAGCTCCCCCTGTAGGGAGCCAGATTTGGACTTATCACTAGAGAGGCTTAGGAGTGACCTTTTTAGGCTGCAATGCTCGGGGCAATCATCGCCACAGGAGCCGATTCACCGCTAGCCAAGTCGAGGGGGAAGTTGTGGGCATTGCGTTCATGCATCACCTCAATACCAATGTTGGCGCGGTTGATGATGTCTGCCCAGGTGTTGATCACGTTGCCTTGCGCATCCACAACGGAGTGGTTGAAGTTGAAACCATTGAGATTAAAGGCCATCGTGCTAATACCCAGGGCAGCAAACCAGATACCCACCACTGGCCAAGCCGCGAGGAAGAAGTGCAGGGAGCGGCTGTTGTTGAAGCTGGCGTATTGGAAGATCAGCCGACCAAAGTAACCGTGAGCGGCCACAATGTTGTAGGTTTCTTCCTCTTGACCAAATTTGTAGCCATAGTTGGTGGATTCGGTTTCCGTGGTTTCACGGATCAAGCTGGAGGTCACCAAAG
>NZ_DVDW01000003.1:0-50383 GCF_015296045.1 Thermosynechococcus sp. M3746_W2019_013
TACATCCCTAGACAGGGCATTGTGTTTCTCAATAACTTTACATGTTAATCTCATCAACGCCCACTTTCGCTACACTGTCAAAAGTTGTCACTTGACAACCTTACTGCCTGCAATTAAACTACAGTTAAAACTTTGTCGGGCAGAAGTTTATAACAGCATTATGCATCCCGAGGACATCAAGGCAGAACTGCGGAAGCGGGGTTGGAATGGTGCCAAAATTGGCAAAAAGCTAGGGGTTTCGCGCCACTGTGTATCGGCAGTGATTCATGGCCGCTCGCGCTCGGCAATGGTTGAAAAGGAAATAGCAACGATTCTTAACAAGCCCCTTTACGTTGTTTTTCCCGATTACTACAGTTACCAACCGCCTTCGGATTAGATTTTTTCTGTCTAATCGCCTATCCTTAGGATAGCCGAACAATTAGAAAAACTGTAATCTAGCAAACAATCTGTAATACTTAGTGTGTTCCTGAAATATTTTTTATCATCACAAACCTTACTTTGATATGGGCTTAAACAAAACAAATGACGGACACACTTGCTGAGTATATTCGCCTTTTTCCGGAGCCGATCGCGATCGTCAACGGTAGCGGTGAAATTCTAGCGATCAACGATGGTGCTTCACTTTTTTGGCAGCGGCATACCCAAGAATTAATTGGTGAATCCCTCGCACTGCTGCTCCAGCAATCGCAGGAGCAGGTACAGGGATGGTTAAAGCTGTGCCAAGGGAATGCCCAGATGTTGGCTGCCCATTTTCCGGTTCCCCAGCCTGAAGGAAATCACTGGGTCCTTGAAGGTGTTGGTGTCAATCTGCATGATGAACCCGTTATTTTGACACGGATTGTGCCTAGCTTTTCCCACAATCAGCAGTTACTCGCTCGCCAGTTGCAGCAACTACAGAGGGAATTGGCTCGGCAAATCGCCCTTGTGAAGGAATTGCAGCAATGCCAACAAGCCCTAGAGCAGGAAAAACAGCACCTCCAGAGCCTTGCGGAACAGGATGCCTTGACAGGGTTAGGCAATCGTCGCTTTTTTGACGCGGCACTGAATCGTCTCTGGCAACAGACTCAAGCCGAAGGTCAGGCTTTGACGGTGGCACTGATTGATATTGATGACTTCAAAGCCTATAACGACTGCTGTGGTCATTTGGCGGGCGATCGCGTCCTACAACAGGTGGCTCAAACCCTTAAGGCCCATTTGCGCTCCAACGATGTCATTGCCCGTTATGGGGGTGAGGAGTTTGCCCTTGTACTCCCCTATGTTTCCGCTGGCGCGGCTCTACAAATCCTTGAACGGATGCTCCATCACGTGCGGGAACTGAAAATCCCCCAAGCAGACACGGCGCACCATCGCTACATAACAGTCAGTGCTGGGCTATGCTTTGTCCCTGCCGGGGAAAGTCAGAGCACCTTAACTGAGATGCTTGCCATTGCTGATACTGCGCTTTATCAGGCCAAAAAACAGGGGCGCGATCGCGCTATTCTTCTTGAATGGTCGCAAGAGGCTGTCCCTAGGCCTCAGTGTTGGGATACCAGTTGGCGATCGCCCCCACCTCCGCTAGGATAAACCTCAGTGAAGTTGTCGCTAGTGCTCAGCTATGAATCCTGCACCCAACTACTTTATTGCCAGCCAAATGCGGATCGAGCCACAAATTATCGTGGCACAAAAATTCAAAGACACGTTGGGGGAAGACTTTTCTAAGGCGTGGGCAAACTTTGTCGATTCGGGCCAACTGTGGGCACTGATTATTGGTCTGGCCATTGGTTGGATCTTTGGTAAGCTCCTAAACTTTTAGCTCTGCGAACTGCCTGTGACTGCCCAACCCCAGCCCTGGAGCCAACGCTTTGAACAAGCCCTCCATCCAGCGATCGCTCGCTTTAATGCCAGTATTGGTTTTGACATTCGCCTCATTGAATACGATCTGACCGGCTCCCAAGCCCATGCGCGCATGCTGGCAAAAACGGGGATTATTTCCCCTGAGGAAGCAGAAACGCTGCTCCAAGGCCTAGAGCAAATTCGCCAAGAATACCGAGCCGGCCAGTTTACCCCCGGCATTGAAGCCGAGGATGTTCACTTTGCCGTCGAACGCCGCCTCACAGAATTGGTTGGGGAGGTGGGTAAGAAACTGCACACGGCGCGCTCGCGCAACGATCAGGTGGGCACCGATATTCGCCTCTATTTGCGCTCAGAAATTGACCACATTCTTCAACAACTGCGGCAGTGGCAGCGCACCCTGCTAGATTTAGCAGAATCCCATGTGGAAACCCTCATCCCTGGTTACACCCACCTGCAACGGGCACAACCGCTGAGCTTGGCTCACCATCTGCTGGCCTATGTGGAAATGGCGCAGCGGGACATTGAGCGACTGCGGCAAATTCGGGAGCGGGTAAATGTCTCTCCCTTGGGGGCTGGGGCACTGGCGGGCACAACGTTCCCCATCGATCGCCACTACACAGCGGAATTATTGGGCTTTCGGGAACCCTATCGCAATAGCCTCGATGCCGTCAGCGATCGCGATTTTGCCATTGAATTTCTCTGTGCCGCTAGCCTGATCATGGTGCACCTATCGCGGCTCGCGGAGGAGATTATTCTCTGGGCCTCTGAGGAGTTTGCCTTTGTGCGGCTCACCGATAGCTGTGCCACCGGTTCTAGCATCATGCCCCAAAAGAAAAATCCCGATGTGCCAGAATTGGTGCGGGGGAAAAGCGGCCGCGTCTTTGGCCATTTGCAAGCCCTCTTGGTGATGATGAAGGGACTACCCTTGGCCTACAACAAGGATCTGCAAGAAGATAAAGAAGCCCTTTTCGATGCCGTTGATACGGTGCGTGCCTGCCTAGGGGCGATGACAATCCTGATGGCCGAGGGGCTGGTGTTCCAAACCCAACGCTTGGCGGCGGCGGTGGAGAGTGATTTTGCCAATGCCACGGATGTGGCCGACTACTTGGCCAGCAAAGGGGTGCCCTTCCGCGAGGCCTATAACTTGGTGGGGCAAGTGGTGAAAACCTGTGTTGCTCAGAAGAAGCTCCTCAAAGACCTCACCCTTGAGGAATGGCAAGCCCTGCACCCCGCCTTTGGGGCGGATATTTACCAACGGATCGCCCCCCGCCAAGTGGTGGCTGCCCGCAATAGCTATGGCGGGACGGGGTTTGATCAGGTGCGCCAAGCCCTCGCGGCGGCCCGCGATCGCCTTAATGATTTTTAATGAAAAAGGGTGTCATTTGCCCTTAGTCTGAAAAATAGACTGTGGTGACGGTCGTTTTTAGAAACAAAACATTGCAAATCTTTAAGAAGGATCTCGTGATGACGACGTCTCTAGCGACGAAATTGCGCGAAGGCACCAAAAAAGCCCATACCATGGCCGAGAACGTTGGCTTTGTGCGCTGCTTCCTCAAAGGCACCGTAGAAAAAAGCTCCTACCGCAAGCTCGTTGCCAGCCTCTATCACGTTTACAGCGCCATGGAACAGGAGATGGAGCGGCTCAAAGATCATCCCATTGTTGGCAAAATTTACTTTCCGGAGCTGAACCGCAAAAGTAGCCTTGAGCGAGATCTCACCTATTACTTTGGCTCCAATTGGCGCGAGGAAATTACCCCCTCGCCAGCCACGCAGGCCTATGTTGCCCGCATCCATGAAGTGGCCAATACTGCTCCGGAACTTTTGGTGGCCCACTCCTACACCCGCTACCTAGGGGATCTTTCGGGCGGCCAAATCCTCAAAGGGATTGCTGAGCGGGCGATGAATTTGCAAGATGGCGAAGGTACAGCGTTTTATCGGTTCGAGTCCATTAGTGACGAAAAGGCCTTTAAGCAACTCTATCGCCAACGCCTCGATGAACTGCCGGTGGATGAGGCCACTGCAGACCAGATTGTGGATGAGGCCAATGCCGCCTTTGGCATGAACATGAAGCTCTTCCAGGAACTGGAGGGCAACCTGATCAAGGCCATTGGGCAGTTGCTCTTTAATACGCTGACTCGTCGCAAACAGCGCGGCAGCACTGAACTGGCCACCGCCGAGTAACTTAGGAGTAACCTAGAGCGTAAACTGAAAGGCTTTGACGAGCATCCCCGGCACCGTAATGCCCCCAAGGGAGCGGCGTTCGTAGGTATCGGTGTTGGCGATCCAAAGGGGGGTGTCCGTCAAGGCTTCTAGGTTATTGCCCCAAAAGTCATACAGACTGTCATCAAACCGCAGATCGCTAATCGGGGCAACGATTTTGCCCTGCTCTACCCAAAAACAGGCGTAGCGGGTCATGCCCGTTATTCGTCCATTGGGGCGATCGCTCCAGTTCAGGTAGTGCAAATTGCCGACGTACAGCCCTGTATCGAGGGCAGCAAGCGCATCCACCGCTGGCAGGGTACCGGCCAGCACTAGGGGCGATCGCAGGCTTTCTTGGCGGTTGGCACCATTGGCCACCAGGTTGTATTCCTGAGCCGTGCGCCGACTAATAAGCAGCGTTTGCAATTGGCCGCGCTCAATTAAAGACAGGTAGGGCGGAGCGATATCGCCATCGCTATTGAAGCGGGGCACTGTGCCGCTGGTAAAGTCCTCCTGCAAATTGAAAAGGGGGGATAGAGTAACCCCTTCCCGTAACTTGGCGAGGGCACTGCCCCCTTGACGATAGGCGGCCTCACTGACGGCTCCCCAGGAGAGCATCCCCACGAGTTCAGCGACAGCAGCGGGGGCAAAGTAGGTGCGATAGCGTCCTGGCGGCAGCTGGCGCGGCGGCTGTGCCAACTGGGCTAACTGCTGGCGATCGCTGGCAATTTGGGCTTCGTAGGTGGCAGTGTCCCAATGGGTACTGGCATAGCTATTTTTGACTGCCTTGCCCGTGTCTGTAAAGAGGGAATAATCCAAGCAAAAGGTTTCCGTGGCAAACCAGTGCTCCTGGCCTGCGGAGTTAAAGCTACCGCGAGCGATGGTGCCGCCACTATAAATGCCGACAAAATCAAGGTCTTGCACGGGTTTGAGGAGGGTTTCTACAACCGAGTCAGGATCAGGCAAGCGGCCAAGGTAGGTGTCTTGAATAGAGCCCGTATCCGTTGGTGGCACTAGGTAGGGATCCACAGGGAGCTGAACCGTTTCTGAGCGCAATTGCGCCAAATACTCTAGGGCAGCCGCCAGATCTGCCGTCCCCGTATAGGGAAAGGAAGTGCTCGCCGTCCGTTGCTGGACTTGCAACCGCAGTGTCACCACCGTATCTTCTACGGTGCCAATTTGACGAACCCGCGCCCGATTGAAGCGAATAAACTGGCTGGATTCACTTGCAATTTCAACGAAAAGCACCTCTGTTGGTTTCAGGGCAGCAAACAACTGATGGCTAAGGTGCTGAGCAGCAGAAAAGTCAAGTGTCATGCGGCACAGAGTTCTGATGAAGATTCTCAAGGGTATTCCTTAAGTTAACCCATTCTCGACCTGTTCTCTATGGCCACTGATCAGATTTCCTCAAAAAATGTTATTTGGTATTATTTGGCGTATGTTTGGAGTACTGCTGCGGGGTAGTTGTACGACTGCCGGACAGAACCCCACTAAAAGTTAAGGTAGCGGTTTTGTGATTTTTAGGGGAGATTATCAAAAAGATTATCAAAACAGGCGTACTTTATCCCTATGTGGTAAAGGCTCTTACTATTTATTACTATTTAATTATTACTATTTAAGTGTGTATCAACATCGTGTTTGATCAGTACTTCGCCAACCGCAAAGTAACTAGCTGCCACTTTCATGCATATAAAAAGCAAGCAGTCGGCTCACAATAACTTAGCTACAAAAGATAATGACCATAAAATTTATTACTTCATAAATTCAAGAGTCTTGCATTGTGGCTCCCCCTAGGGCACGCTGAGACAAGAATCCTTTAATGGTTGCGCTTCATGTACTTGGTTACGGGTGCCACAGGACAACTAGGTTTGCGGGTGGTGCGCCGCTGTATCGCGTTGGGGCTACCTGTACGGGCGTTTGTGCGCCTAACGAGCCAATACGATCTTCTCAAGGAATGGGGTGCTGAGATTTTCATTGGTGATCTGCAACAGCCTCGCGATATTCAGGCTGCCATGGGGGGAGTGGAGGCGGTCATTTGCTGCCATGGTAGTCAGTTACTCAGCCGTGCCATTCAAGCGATTGATTACCGTGCCACCTTGGATGTGATTCAGGTGGCTCAGGAACAGGGGGTGCGCTATCTAGCGCTGATTTCTCCTCTGGCGGTGACGGGCGATCGCCAGCAGTCCCCCTTTCTCAAGGCCAAGTACGAAGTCGAGCAGGTGCTCATCAGCAGTGGTCTCAACTACGGCATTTTTCGCTGTCCCACCCTGATGTCGAGTTTGCTTCCCCTTGCGGCGCGCTTTCAGCAGACGGGGGTTTACATTGTCCTTGGGGAGCCGCAGCATCGGCTGCAACTGCTCAGTCCCGACGATTTAGCCCGCTGTATTCTCATTGCCAGCCAAGCCCGTCAGCCAGCGATTTTTAGCATGGCGCATCCAGAGGTTTTAACCCGCCAAGAGATTGCTGATCGCCTTGGTCGCTTTTTCAATAAACGCCCCTTTGTCATGACACTGCCCCTGAGTGTCATTGATGGTGCTCGCCAGTTGCTTGGCGTCATGAGTCGTGATTTGGAAGCCAGTCTTGGGACGCTGCGGACGCTGTTGGCCTATGAAAGTCTTTGCCCTGCCAGTGAAATTGAGCGTGCCCAAACCTATTTTCAACTCTCCTTTGAGTCCCTAGAGACATTCTTGGATCGCTACTTTTAGCGAGGGGGATCTCCACAGGGGCGATCGCGATAGAGCTGCCAATAGCGCTTAAATTTAACCCAATCAAAGCTACGCGGATCGATACGTTCCCCGGAGCGATCGACCGCCGCATGGGTTGTTACCCGTTGGCGATCAATTCCTGTTTGCGCCACTAGCCACGCCAAGGTGCGGTATTGGGCATCGGTGTAACCAGTATGGCTAGAGCCATTGTGGCGCCCCTGGGGCGGTGTTTCTAGGGAAAAGTGGAGGGCAAAATTATTCACCGAAGGGGCAAGGCGGGGGTTTGTCTGCGCCGCTTCCTTGCCAAAGGCGGAATTGCCGGCACCATAGGCTCGCTTCGACCAAGGCACTAAGTGCAGCAGCCAACCGTTGAGGGTAATCAATTCATGGTAGCTGGCCTGTTCTTCATCGCGGGGATGCGGTGTTTGGAAAAAGTTGAGGGCTGATCCGGCAGAGGCCACCGTTTCATGTAAAACAATCAGGGGTTGATGATCCAACACTTGAGGCCGAAAATCGGTACGGTAGCGATCGCCAAAATTAGTGGGGTCGGCGGGCACACTGTACCAAGGGGGGGCAGCTGCACACTGTTGATGAACTTGGCGCACTTGAGCAAAGAGGCGATCGTAGGCAGCGCCGTCACTGCGCTGGAGAGGCAGCAGCGGATTCTCAGGGGAGGACTCTGGCAAGGGGGGCAACGATTCCGCTGGCGTATCAAATTCTGGATCATTAATAGATACGGCTTGGCTGAGATCAAGGGGCAGATCCCCCTTGGGAATAGAGCCAATCATGGCGCTCCAAAGGGAGAGCACAACCACGGTGGCGATCGCTAGGGAAATCAGAAACCGCAGGCCTTGGGAACGACGCAACATAGGCAGAATCGAACCAATTTGGCAAAATACAATCAAACCCTAAGCCAAAAATTTAGGATCAGCAAGCTGATGATTATTGTTCTAAGAAGTGGCACCCCCAGTGAAGAAATTGAGCGGGTCAGCAGTGAAATGCAAAGTTGGGGATTGACCCCTGAAAAAATTGTTGGCAAGCATAAAGTGGTGATTGGCCTGGTCGGAGAAACGGCAGAACTCGATCCGCTGCGCATTCAAGAAATTAGCCCTTGGATTGAACACGTTTTGCGGGTCGAGCAACCCTTCAAGCGAGCCAGCCGCGAGTATCGCCACGGCGAACCCAGTGAAGTGGTGGTATCAACGCCCAATGGAGAGGTTATCTTCGGCGAAGGCCATGATGTGGTGGTTGTGGCGGGGCCTTGCTCGGTTGAGAATGAGGCCATGATCATTGAAACGGCGCAGCGGGTGAAAGCAGCGGGGGCCAAATTCCTGCGCGGCGGCGCCTACAAACCCCGTACCTCCCCCTATGCCTTCCAGGGGCATGGCGAAAGTGCCCTTGAGCTGCTGGCGGCAGCAAAAGCAGCAACCGGTTTGGGCATCATTACCGAAGTGATGGACGCAGCGGATTTAGACAAAATTGCCGAAGTGGCCGATGTGCTGCAAATTGGTGCCCGCAATATGCAAAATTTTTCTCTCTTGAAGCGGGTGGGTGCCCAACCTAAACCCATCCTCCTGAAACGGGGCATGTCCGCCACTATTGAGGAATGGTTAATGGCTGCGGAGTACATTCTGGCGGCAGGAAATCCCAATGTCATTCTCTGTGAACGGGGCATTCGTACCTTTGACCGCGAATATACCCGCAATACCTTGGATTTAGGGGCGATTCCCGTACTGCGCAAGCTTACCCATCTACCGATTATGATTGACCCCAGTCATGGCACTGGCTGGGCAGAATTTGTGCCCGCAATGGCCAAAGCCGCTGTGGCCGCAGGCGCTGATGCCCTGATGATTGAGGTACACCCAAATCCAGCCAAGGCGCTTTCCGATGGTGCCCAATCCCTTACTCCGGATCAGTTTGACGAGTTGATGCAGGCGCTCCAACGTCCCCTTGTCAGTTTGAGCCGCTAGAAAAGGCAGGAAACAGCCAATGACCGATATGCTGGTCAGGCTCTACGATCTGGTGGTGGATTGGCCCGCCGTGATGGCGCATCAACAGCAGGGGATTCACTATCGGCAGCCCTTGGGATCAGAAGTGGATTGGATTGTCCAGTGGGTGGGCGATCGCTTGAGTGCCGGTTGGCGGAGTGAAGTGGCGATCGCCTTCAGCCAACGCCCCCCACGGGGACTGATTGCTGTTCAAGAGGGTGAACTACTCGGCTTTGCCTGCTATGATGCTGCCGCCCTAGGACTGTTTGGCCCCATGGCGGTGGCAGAACCGCACCGAGGACGGGGAATTGGTCGCCTTCTCTTGCAGTTAACCTTGGCTCAAATGCGCAGTGCAGGCTATGGCTATGCCGTCATTGGTTGGGTCTCCGCAGAGGCGTTTTATGCAAAGACCGTTGGCGCAATGCCCATTCCCGATTCTCGCCCCGGGCTCTGGCAAACTGCCCTAAGGATCAGCCCATCAGGCTCTTAACAAGGAGGCCAAGAATAAACCCCAAACCGGCAAAGCGCACAAATTGCCAAAAGTTTTCTTGAGCCAGAATCTCTTGCCAACGTTCCTGGGCCGCCTCTCCTAGATGAAAAAGCAGGGTGAGGCCAAACTCCGCCTCTAGTTGCCGCAGTTCCTGTTGCAGGCGATCGCGCTGTTGATCTAAGGCCGCCTGGTTAGGTTCTTTCAAGCGGGCTTGGGTGGCTTTGATCTGCTCATACTCGCGGTAAAGCTGGTTGATCCGCGCCTGGGTCTCTTCATAGACTTGGCGCACCTCATCTTGGGGTTCCACCGTCTAGCCCCCATGACTACGGGGATCATCACTGCGTTGACGGGCGAGGGGACCTGGGAGTTGCGACATTTCACCCGTCAGTTGACCATAGGGCAAGGGGAGGTTATTGCTGAGGGCTTCAAGATTTTTGGCCATCACTTCCTTGGGTTGGAGGCCGATCGCCACCGCTTGGGGTTCCAGTTGCCGATTCAGAAAGACAAAGTGGGGAATCCCATCCACATTAAATTGCTCAATTTCCGGTAGCCACTTGGGGTTGTCCACATTCAGCATGACAAAGTTCACGCGATCGCGATATTGCCCCTTTAATTCCCCTAAATCCTTGGCCATCGAACGACAGGTGCTGCACCAGTTGGCATAAAACTCCAAAAGTGTGGGCTTGCCATTGACTTGAGCCTCCTCCCAAGGGGTAGCGTGTTTGGCTTGCTCGGCAAGGGTGAGGGGTTGATTGCTACTGCGTAAACCAGCCAATAGGGCAAAACTAATGAGAATGGCGACAACAGCAATCACAAAATTCCGTAGCCGTTGATCACTGGCTGCCGTTGCTGCTCCCATAGGGCATTCCTTGTATATCTCAACAGGTTGATCCTAGCGGATTTTCTTTACAGGAGATGACTCGTATTGACCTACAGTGCTTTTCCCGGAGATGGTCCAGGCTTGCTTCAAACTCCTGTAGAACAGGCTAGGCCCCCTTTGGGGACCGAGATTTTAGAAATGGGCTATACCTTTGCTATGATAAATACTCTGGAACTTGGGCGGTTAACTCAGTTGGTAGAGTATCTCGTTTACACCGAGGCTGTCGGGGGTTCGAGTCCCTCACCGCCCATGAAGGCTTCCCTAGGATTCTTCGCTCTCCTTGAGCTGAGTGATCTGAGAGTCATCGGAAATTGTCCTTGCTGGCGTAGCCATCTGGCTTTATCCAAGCTGTCTTTGGTTACAACAGGGAATGTGAATCAGGTGAAAAAGCATTGCCTCAGTACATAAAGGGATTTTCAGGTTCAGGAATCGGCGTGATCGTCTCAGCAACTAGTACCAATTGGCGGCGGTTGTTGAGGGTTTCTGTGGTCATCCGACCTTCAACCCGAAACCACTGATCTTGGGGATAGGCTTGGCGCGATCGCCCCAATTTCACTGGCAGGCCCACCGGATAAGCATCCGCTGCACAACAGGTAATCACAAAGCGGCTGAGGGTGAGATAGGTCTGTGGCAGTTGGGGACTATGGACAGCAAATCCCTCAATGCGAGCCGGTAGCCCGCTATAGGCGTCGGGTTCGGGATAGACGTCAAGGGTGCGAATCCAGTCAATGAGTGTGCGCTCCTGCGGCCGTTGATTCAGGCGAAAAGCCACTGGACGATTGCGTGTCACCGTCAAGCCATCCTCGAGACCGCGATGAATGGCCGTCGCACTATTGAAAGGACGGGGCGTAATCACCAAGCCCGCCACTGCCGCGAAAATGAGGATAGTGAGCGTCCAACGGGGCGGTAAGAGGGCAGCATGTTGCCCAGGTGTCACTCGCCCCCGCCACAACCGCCACCCTTGCCAACCACTCACAGCAACTAAAAGAAAACCACTGGCGATCGCCAGTCCAAAGTAGTTGGGGTGAATTAGTAACCCCAGTCGCTCCTGCAACCCATATTGGAGAAACAAAATTCCCCAGAGGAGGAGGGCCACAACCGTCCACCACTCCTGCTGTAGCCAGCGACTGCGCATCATCATCCGTTGAAGAGGCAAAGAAGAGTGATTGGAGGAGCTAGAACCCATGGGGCGCTGGAGAATTCGCCATCCCTAAACATTCTAGGGGGAATCCAGCCACTGCGGACTGAGCTCACGAAAGTTAAAGAGGGTGGCCTTGGGATGACACTGGGCACAACCATCGAGGGTGACTGGCTGCGGCACTGCAACACGGGGATGGAGGATGCGAAAGAAGGGCGATCGCCCAACGCGAAAGGGGATTTGGGCATCCTCAGGAAGCGGTCGAGAATAGGTGCGCAAATAGTTCCACAGCGGCACTAACTCTGGGCGAGGCATGGGTTCGAGGGTCGCGCCGTAGTGATTGGTATCTTGAATCAGCACCTGCCATGCCTGAGTGGGCAGTGTTTCAGGGGGCACCGCCAGATGGCAACTGCCACAGCGCTGCAGATAAATTTGCGCTCCCAACTGGGCATTCAAGGGCAAAACATCGACGGTGCCGCTCCCGTCTGGGGTGGCGATCGCTGATAGGGCAGTACCTACTAGGGCACAGAGCATCAAAAGGACTGCCCCTACCCTCCAGCGCCAGTGTTGTCTAATCTGTTGCCTAATCTTGGATATACTCAAGTCCTTCATCCAAACAAAACTGTGCCCGCATCAATTCACGACCGAGATAGGCCGCATGGTCAAACATCGTCACCAGTTGGCGATCTTTTTCAAAGAGTTCAATACATAACTCCTTAGCTGTGCGACCGCTCAGTACCAGATCGGGTTCCCGCGTGACTTTCCCTTTGGTGGGAATGGGTTTCCCGGTGTCGGGATCCACTGCTAAGCCTTTCTCATTGATGTCGTTGGGATAGTGTTTCATCCAGATCAGGTCTTGCTCAGGGTCAATGTAGATAATGAAATACCCTGCTGGATCGAGATGAATAAATCGCTGTGATAGCTTGTTGTCAAGAGCTGTGCGTTCTGCTTTGCTCAACGCCTATCCTTCCCCTAAATGGCTCTATTCTTTATCTATTCTTTATTGTAGAGTGAACTCCCCTGGAATTTGCTCGCCTGAGCCTTGAGTTTTGAGATATTCGCGTTATAATGAAAATTACGCAAAAATTTCGGCTCAGTAGCTCAGTGGTTAGAGCAGGGGACTCATAAGCCCAAGGTCGCAGGTTCGAATCCCGCCTGAGCCACTCCTTAAATAATGACTCAAACTATACGGTTGCCGCCTCTAGCTCCACCCCTTCTAGCAGGTCATTGACAGGGAAGCGATCGAGGAGATAGCGTGCCTGCTGGGCACTTTGGCGCAGTTGGGGACTGGTGTGAGGTGCATGGGGAATTTGGGAAAGAAAATCGAGGGTGCGCCGCAGCAATCGCACAATATCGCCGGCATCAAGATTCGTTTGAGCGCACAATTCATTCCACGGTGTACCCAAGGCCCACTGCTCCACCAAGCCAATGAGATCCCACTCGTACCAGAGGGGAAAAATAATGTGATAGCGGCGCTGCACCTGAAAGAGCCGCCGGCGAACCGGACTCAGGGCGGCCAGGCGTTCTTCCACTTCACTGGGAATGGGGTAGTTGCACCAACTGTCGGAGCGGGGTGTTTCAGTCACTAGAGCCGCGATCGCTGCCGCCAAGAGGTGGGGGGGCAAGTCATCCAGTTCGCCAGAGGCCAAGGCCAAGGCCAACCAAAGTTCGTTCTCTCCCCGCAGGGCAGCGGCCATTTCCCCAAGGGGAGTGGGGGTCAGATCATTGAGGCCACCAAAGTCTTGCAGTGCAGCAATGAGGGCAAGAAATTGCTCCCAGTGGCGTTGGGACTGTTGATGGAGCTTCTGCTGGCGATCGCGCAGCTCCGCTTGTAGCCGTTCTTCGCGACGAACTAAGCGCAGCAGCGAATGGACATTTTGCGGCAGACTTCCTTGCAGTTGGCTGAGTTTGGCCTCTAGGTCGGCAATTTGAGCAGCTTGGGCAGCCACCTCCGGCGCAGCTAAGACGGGTGGGAGATCAGGGAGGGAACCCAGGTAGTGATCTGCCCCATGGCAGGGATAACTTTCCCCTAGGCGCAGTTTCATCGCCTCTGGGAGGGGGGGGAGACGATCACAGGGGGGGCGATCGGGATAGACCCCCAAAATGTCATCAATGCCAACTACCCGCAAACGACCATCGGCAGCAAGGCACAACCAGTGGGGCAACTGGCCTGAACCGGCAACGGGTTGACAGAGGACGGCGGCTAAGGGGCGCTGCTCCCGTAGGGGGGATTTGATATGGAGCCACGTTCCCGGTGGCACTGCCATCATCAAAGGGAGAAGTGCTTGGGCGCGTTCCTGCTCCGCCTGCTGTTCGAGGATTTTCAGGAGGCGTTGATCCTGCCGTAGCCGTTCCCGCAGCTTTTGATACTGCGCTAGTTGCTGGCGATCAATGCCTGCAAGGCGTTGTTGCACGGTTTGCAGTTCCGTTTCCAGTTGGGCGATCGCCTGCCGCTGCGGTGTCAGTTGCAATGTGGCCAAATATTGCCCAAAACTGCGCTCCACCAGTTCCCGCGCTTCTTCAAGGGTGTGGCGTTGGAGCAGGTTCAAGACCATGCCATAGCTGGGGGTAAATTGGCTCATCAGGGGATCGGGAGCGGCGGTGGCCAAAAATGCTGCTTCATGGGCACCCTCAAAGGGGGTTTGCAAGGTAACCACATGACCCACCGTATCCATGCCCCGGCGGCCGGCTCGTCCTGCCATTTGGAGGAACTCCGAGGCTGTCAAGAGCCGATGACCACTGTCAGTGCGCTTTGAGAGGGTAGAAATAACAGTGGTGCGCGCCGGCATATTGATCCCTGCCGCCAGCGTTTCTGTGGCAAAGACGAGTTTGATCAAGCCTTCCTGAAAGAGTGTTTCCACAAGGGTTTTCACCACGGGGAGCACCCCGGCATGGTGAGCGGCAATCCCTTGGTAGAGGGGGACAATCATTTCCGGGGCAACAATGTCCTGATGCTGGACCCAAAAGGCCTCGACCCGTTCCGCCAGTGCCTGCTGTTCTGCCTTGGTGAGCAGATTCATGCCCAGGACCTCTTGAACCGCTTGGTCACAGCCACGGCGACTAAAGATAAAGTAAATCGCCGGTAGCATGTCCCGCTGCTGCAGTTGACTAACCACGTAGCGAATGCTCAAGAAGTCCCCCTTGCCGCCGCGGCGCCGCGGTTCGCTCTGGCCGTGGAGCTTCGGGTTGAGGCGTTTACGTTGTCCATCCAAAAGGGGAAAGAGTCCCTTGCCATTGCAAAAGTAAAAGTGCAGTGGAATTGGTCGCCAGTCGGAGTAGATGAGTTCGGCATCCCCATGGACAGATTGAATCCAGTCGGTGAGTTGTTCGCCGTTGGCAATCGTGGCGGAGAGAGCCACCAGTTGAATTTCTTTGGGACAGTAGATGATGGATTCTTCCCAGACGGTGCCCCGCTGGCGATCGTTCATGTAATGGCATTCATCCAGGACCACCACTTCGACGCCCGCAAGGGAGGTGCCCACTTCGCCAATGGGGGTGCCATAGAGCATATTGCGGAAAATTTCCGTCGTCATCACCAGAATCGGGGCATCACGGTTGATTGAGATATCCCCGGTTAAGAGGCCCACCTGCTCTGCCCCAAACTGCTGCTGAAAGTCACGCCACTTCTGGTTTGAGAGTGCCTTAAGGGGGGTGGTGTAAAACACCCGTTGCTGCCGCGTCAGGGCACGGTGAATCGCATACTCACCAATGAGGGTTTTGCCTGACCCAGTAGGGGCGCAAACCACCACAGAGCGACCTGCATCGAGGGCAGCGATTGCCGCCGCCTGAAAGGCATCCAGGTCAAAGGGGAGTTGGGCAAGGAAGTCTGCTAGGGTGGGCGATCGCTCACTCATGAGGTAGGTGTTGGCTCCTGCTGCACAAGAACTTCACCCCTGAGGAGCCGCGCCGCTGCATCCAGTAATTGCTCCTCCAGGTAGGGCTTCGTAAAGTAGCCCCGTGCCCCTAGTTGCGCGGCCATCTTGCGGTGGCGATCGGCACCCCGGGAGGTGAGCATGGCGATCGGCAGATGGTTGAGTTTAGGATCCTTTTGAATTCGGGAGAGCAACTCCAAACCATCCATGCGGGGCATCTCAATATCACAAAACACTAAGTCACAGGGTAAGCCAGAGCGCAGTTTTTCCCACGCATCTTGACCATCCCGTGCCTGCTCGACGCGGTAGCCTGCCCGCGTAAAGGTCATTGAGAGCAACTCCCGCACCGTAATTGAGTCGTCGATGATCAGCACTAGGGGCTCGGAGGCTTCCTCTGGCTCGGCGACCTCCATGGTGTGGCCAAACCCACGCCACTCGCGATCCATGCGTCCTAGGGACAGATCAATGATTTCCAGTACGTCAGCGATCGCCATCGCGCGGCCATCCCCTTGGACAGTGACCCCAGCAACCCCCACCGGCTTCGGCACCGGCCCCGACAACTGCTTGATCACGATTTCCTGTTCACCAATGACCTGATCCACCTCCATGGCCACGAGATCGTCGCCACTGCGCAGCACGACAATCGAGACCATGCCATCATCTTGGGCGCTACCGCCATAGACACTGCTACGGCTGATGGGGCGGCTGTACTTCAGCAAATCCCCGAGTTTACGCACCAGCAGCTGGCGATCGCGCCACGGGAGGACGCGCTGACCATCCTCTAGGGTTTGGATGCGCTCTTGGGGGATATCCAGCATATCTTCCACGCCGTCAATGGGGAAGGCAATGCGGCAGTGGTTATCAATGCAACAGAGGGCTTTGGTAATGCTCAGGGTCAGGGGTAGGCGGATGGTAAATGTAGTGCCTTTGCCTACCGTGGAGTCAATGTTAATCGTGCCGCGAATGTCCTCCAGATTTTTGCGCACCACATCCATGCCCACCCCCCGACCGGCAAGGGCATCCGCTTGATCTTTGGTGCTAAATCCCGATTGGAAGAGGAAGGCATAGACCTCTTGGCGGGAAAGGTTGGGGGCATCGGCCTCCTTCAGGAGACCCTTCTCGATCGCTTTGCGTTTTACCCGTTCTGGGTCAATCCCTGCCCCATCGTCACTGATGGAGATAATCGCTTGACTCCCTTGATAAAATGCCCGTACGCGAATTAGGCCTTTTTCGGGTTTGCCTAATCGTCGCCGCTCTTCGGGCATTTCAATACCATGATAGACAGCGTTATTGATCAGGTGGGTCATCGGGTCAAAGAGTTTTTCAAGGATGCCCTTGTCAATCAGGGTATCTTCTCCCTCAATCTTGAGTTCTACTTGTTTGCCGATGGTACTGGCAACGCGGCGCACCGCTCCCGGTAAGCGGGAAGACATTTCACGGAAGGGGACCATTCGGGAGCGGCTCAAGCCCTCTTGGACTTGGGTCGTGACTTGACGAAACTGCCGGGCCACCTGCTCCACTTCATCAATTACGTACTGGATGTCATCCGCTGCCTCCCGGACCCGCACAATCCGCTCAATCACCTCCTGCGAGAGGGTGTGGAAGCCGGTAAAGCGATCCATTTCCAAGGCATCAAACTCGACACCCGTGGCGTGGCTGCTCTGTTCTTCTTGGCCATTGGCTGCCCGTGCTGTTGTCACACCCAACAGTGAACTCTCTAGGAGCGATCGCTCGTAGAGGTCCTGCATTTGTTGGCTCACTTCCCCCAGTTGTTGCACCTGATAGAGCAGGTTATCGAGAAACTGCCGCAGGCGTTCTTGGGTGTCCTCGAGGCTATTGCGGTTGACCACCAACTCCCCAACGAGGTTACTCAGGGTATCGAGGTGGCGCACCGGCACCCGCATGGTTTGTTCCACCAAGGAGCCACCTTTTGCCCCTGCTGCGGTTCGCCGAGGGGTGGCCGCCTTTTCACTCCTCCCTGCGGGTTGGGGAATTAATTTCTCTAAATCGGCAAAACTATCATCAGCGGTGGGAGGTGCTGCTGTTGCCGGCGGTGGCGTGGGTGCTCCAGGGGTAGCTTGCCCCAAGAGCTGCTCTAGATCTTCAAAGGCGGATGTCGGTGGTGCTGCCGTCTCTAAAAGCTGATCCAGTTCGTGGAACGGGGCAGCCTCGGGTGGGGTTGTATGGGTTGTACTTTGCTCAATCAACCCCTCCAATTCCTCTAGGATGCTTTCGGGGGTGGCAGGTACGGTGGCGTCATTCACCACTGCTTCGGGCTCAGCAATGCTCGCAGCCTCAGCAGAGGGTACAGACTCCTGCAACAGGGATTCTAGCTCGGCGATGCCCTCAGTCTCGGCAGAGGGTACAACCTCCTCCACCAGTGCTGCGGGTTCAGTCATATTTGCCGCTGGGACGTCAGGCATCCTTGGCTCGGCGATCGCTGGCCCCTCCAAGGCGGAGGGCGTTTCCGCCCAAGGATCGTCAACGCTTGGCGGGGTAATCAATTCTGAAAGGGCTTCCTCCGCCCCATTATCCACGACCAAGTTTTCTAGGACATCATTGAGACCCGGTACCTCTTCGAGGAACTCAGCCACATCCTCAGCAACATCACTCAGGGCAGGGATTTCAGAATCCTCTTCTAGGGGAAGCAGATCGGGAACCTCGGGGGTTTCCACCTCACCCAAAAAATCTTCTAGGGAAGCAACTGCCTCATCAAAAGCTGCCATCCCTGAGGGGGCTTCCTCGGTAAATTCCGCAAGGAATGCACTCAGATCGAGTTCGGAGGGCTCTGCGGCTGCCCTCTCCTCAGCAGGACTCTCAAGTGTTAGGGACCCCTCAATACCTTCAGCTATGCTTTCGGCGATCGCCGGCGGCGTGAGATCATCAAGGGATGCCTCCACCACTTCTGCAGAGAGCCGCTCATCAGAAAGTTCCTGAATGTCATCGAGGATGGCCTCAAGGCTGGATTCTGCCTCAGGCAACTCCTCAGTCGTAGTCATGTTCAAAAAGTCGGAAATCTCCTCATCAAAGGCCGCTTCATCGCCCGGTCCTAAACTGGCCAAATTCTCCTCAAGGGTGTCCTCCAGCCAGTCCGTCGGCAGCGCTGTTGGATCACTAAAAATGTCACTCAATTCTTGGAAATCAGTGCTACTTTCCTCTCCAAAAACAGTGACACCATGGCCGCCACTCATTGGCTCGGAAATCTCAACTTCTTCAGGGGCAGCCACCTCTAGAGGAGCATCTAGAGGAGCAACCTCAGAGGCCATTTCAAGGGGTGCCGATGGTTCCTCAAGGGTCACAGGGGCTGATGCCAAGACCGCAGGCTCTGGCTCTTCAGGAACAACAGCCGAAGTCTCCTCAATCACAGGGGGTTGAAGCGCCACTAAACTGTCACTGGGACGAATCGCACTGCCTTGACCATTGAGCACCAAGTCGCGAGCTGCCATAATCTCTTTGATCACCACTGGCGCCAAAGCCGTGAGGGGCTGAGCCGTGTTACTTACCGCCTGTTGGGCGATCGCCAGCAATTCAACCCACTGGGGCAGGGCAAAGGTTTCCCCCAATTGACCCAAATTAGAACAGGCCGCCGCCAATTCTTGCCGCACTTGGGGCGAATCGGTCTGCTTAAAGAGTTGCAACATTGCCCGCAGGCGATCGGGTACCTCCGTTTGAAAGACTAAGCGGTAGCTGGAATCAGCAACGGGTTGTACCGCTGGCTGAATGGGTTCGGCCGCGGGGGCAGAAGAAGCAGTCACAGGCGGCGGCGCCTCTACTCCTTGGGTCAGGTGGCTCAAGTGAGCTTGCAGTTGATTAAAGACTGGCTCCACCCGGTTCAGGGTTGCCGTTGCTGTCTCCTCCGTCAAACCAAAGGGGCCTTGCAATTCATCGAGGAGTTCCCGCAGGGCATCAAAGGCTTGCAAAAACAGGTTCTCTAGGGTTTCATCCACGGTGACGGGATGCTCCCGCAGGATTTTGAAGTAGTCCTCCAACTTGTGGGCGGTGTGCTGAATACTGTGGAGTCCGAGCATGGCCGCTCCCCCTTTGACGGAGTGGGCCGCCCGAAACATTTCACTCATCGCCTCAGGGTCATTGACCACCTGCTGGAGATTCATCAAACTATCCTCAATGGTGGTCAGGTGTTCCTGCGCTTCCTCAATGAAGTAGCCAAGAATGCGCTTTTGTTGATCGCTTTGCATAGCCCCCTCCCGGATTGCTTAGGCTTGATCTTCAGTATTTTCAACGCGGAACCGTTCCACCGATGCCTGCAAGTTGCGTGCCACACTCACTAGACCTTGCAATGAGTCGGACACCCGCTGTGCCTCCTGAGAAGTGGCCTGCGCTGTCAGCTCAATGGATTGCATCACCTGAGCCATCGCTCGTGCCGATTCGGTTTGTTCCACCGTAGCGTTGGTAATCGAGCGCACTAGGGTATCAATTTGCGACGAAACTTGGATGATGTCCTCAAGGGCGTGCTTGGCTTGCTCTGCCCGCTTCGTCCCCTCAATCACCTGCTGCGTCCCTTCTTCCATAGCGGTCATCACCGCACCAGTTTCGCTTTGAATTTGCAAGACAATCTGCTCAATTTCCTTCGAAGCTTTGGCTGCTCGGTCGGCCAGTTGCCGCACCTCATCGGCCACCACCGCAAACCCCCGACCTGCTTCCCCGGCCCGTGCGGCCTCAATACTGGCGTTTAGGGCCAACAGGTTTGTGCGGTTGGCGATCGAGGAGATCACACCCACAATCTTGGCGATCTCTTGGGAAGATTCCGCTAGGCGCTTCACCTTGCGGGTGGTCTCCGCTACCGTTTCCCGAATCTGCAAAATACCCGCCACCGTGCGTTCCACCGCCTCACCACCACGAAGGGCTGTTTCTGAGGCATTGCGGGCCACCTCATTGGCTTCTTGGGCACTTTCGGCCACCCGCTGAATCGCATTGGTCATCATCTGTACCGAGTTTAGGGTGACGGCTAGCTCCTCCGCTTGCCGCAGGGCATCTGCTGAGAGACTACGGGCAAAGGTTTCGTTTTCTGCGGCACCACGACTCACCTGCTGGGCAGCAATTTTGACCTGTTGCACAATCGTCCGCAGGTTGTGAATTGTCAGGTTAAAGGAGTCGGCCACTGCTCCGAGTACGTCCGCCGTCACTTCCGCTTGTACGGTCAGGTCCCCGCGGGCAGCACCCTCCACATCATCGAGGAGTCGGATCACTTGGCGCTGCAAATCATCCCGCTGCCGCTCGATTTCCTCAGCTTTTCTCTGAGCATCAGCGGTAATTTGCTGGATTGTGTCGGTCATCTGGTTAAAGCTTTGGGCGAGAAGTCCTAGCTCGTCATCACTGCCCACTGGCATTCGGGCTGTCATGTCACCGGCAATCACGGCGTTACACTGAGCCTGCAAATCTGTACAGAAGTGTTTGATGCGACTGACACTGCGCCGTCCTAAGCCATAGGCTGCTCCACCGGCAATCAGACCGGTAGCAGCAGTACTGATCAAAGGAACAGGCAGCGGTGTGCGAAAACCCACACTGACAGCCCCAGCGGCTAAGCCCGAAAGAACACCGGTTAACAGCGCTGAGGTAATGGTTTGTTGCTCTAAGGAGCCTGTGGGTGCGGCCGGGGTGGACGTTGCTGGGCTCTCAACCGCAGGTGAAGCCGTAGGCGGTGAAGCAGCGACACTGGCAACCGACGCTTGCTCAGTAAAGGCTGAGGGATGTTGTTTTTCTTTGGCGGCAGGCGCTTCCGTACGGCTGGCTGTGCTTTGGCTGAGATCGAGGCTAAAATCAGCCAACTCCTCAAGACTTTGCTGGCTGAGATCAAATTCATCCGGTAGAACCGCAAAGGTCTCCGTACCAGCATCGGTCATCACTGTGGCCTCTGAGCCAACGGCACCCATGCCATGGACTTGGGGATTGGCAATGGTCATTTCATCATCAAAACTGCCAAAGGAAAGATCTTCTAGATCAAAGTTGGCAATGGATTCAACGGGTTCAGCACCACCAGAGCTAACTTCCCCTTCAGCGATCGCCGGTGCCGCCGACCCCCTCCTGTCTTCGGCAATGGCTTCACGTGCCGGAAACTCAGAGATGGCGATCGTCTGTGCATCCTCAAAGGTGGCGGGGTCAAGGGCCTCAGGAGACAGGGGTTCTGCCACGCTATCTGGAGCTTCAAAAGCTTCAAGGGAAGCTGGGAAGTCACTAAAGAGATCGTCTTCTTCCTCGGCAGCCTCAGAAGAACTTAATTCCGGCTGCGGCAACAACTCAATGGCCTCTGCTTTTTCATCTTTTTCATTAGTTAACAAATCACTGATACCAGCAGCAGAGGTAGAGACCTCAGGAACATTCGTCTGAATAGATTCCGTCAGATTTGGCAAGAGGTTCTCTTCAGAAATGCTGGCTGCTGGGGCTTCCTCAATATCACCAAAGAGACTTTCTGTCGAGATATTTACTACCGGAGATTCCTCCACATCCGGAAAAAGGTTCTCTTGAGAAACATTGGCTGCTCCCGATTCTGTCAGCCCCCTAAAGAGGCCCTCGTCAGATGCGGCCACTTCAGCGGCAAAGGGATTATCAAATGTTTCTGGGGAGGGCGGGGTCATTTCTTGAAAAGGATCCGCAGTACTTGCTGCCGCCTCACTATCAAAAATAGGACTAGGGCTGGGCGGTTCAGAGGGGGTCAAGGGAGAACTTCCCATGAGCATCGTGATATCATCATCCCCAATGGCTTCAACGCCTAGAGGTGGCATGGATTCACCAATGGGAATTTCTGGAATGTCTGCGACTTGCTCTTCTAAAGGATGAGCGGAAAAGCTAAAGGGATTCTGAACCGCTGCATCTTCGTCGAAGGGATTAAAGGTACCCTGTTCTAAATGGGCGCCAAACTCTTCCTCAATGCCAGCAATCTCTAGATCGTCAAAGGGGTTGCTCGTCCCTAAATCGCTGCCAAAGTCATCAAAGTGTTCAAGACTCAATTCTTCTGCTGGGGGGTTCGCGGCTTGGGGTTCCCCAATGGCTGGGGTAGTTTGCAAAATGGTATTCTCCCCCTGAAGTTGGGTATAATCTCCTTGCGCAGTGGTGTGGTATTCTTCGCCCCTGTTCTTGGCAGATTCAGCAGCAGGAACGAGATCCTTAATCTTGGCGAGGCTCTCGTTGGCCAGATTGATTAATTCTGGATCAGTTGTGGTATTGAGAACCACCTGGTAATGCTCTTGAGCCTCCCTGTAGCGTTGTTGGCAGCAGTAAATGTGCCCCCGCAGCAGCCGTAGGTTTGGATCGCCCGGTCGGTTGCCCACCAATTGGTCAGTGATTTTGGCTGCTTCTTCGTAGTTGCCTTGCACATAAGCGGCAACCGCTTTTTGATATTCTTGGGTGTGTTGGGTGCTGCTGGATGCCATGGGCTTACTCCCAGAATGGACGATCAGAAGAGGACGATCAAAAGAGGTAGATAATTCTCAGAACGAAATCAAGGAAGCTTTAATTACAAAGTATGCGCCAATCCCTGGGAAAGATATCATGGGTGTGTTAATTTTCCTAAAGTGACTGGTCTCGATGAGTTCCATGGTGATGCTTGAGCGCGAGTCTCCATTGAGATTCTACTTTTTCTAGTTTAGAGTCCCCAGCGAGCACTGCGTAAAATGGCAAGGGGATCTAAAAGCTTCACAATGTCCTGTTGCTCCGCATCAAAGACCCACTCGCCCCGTACAAAGGGAGCCATCTGATCGCTGACATGGGTAGCGGGCCTGATGGTGTCATTGTTGAGCCACTCCATACCCCGCACCTGATGAACTGCTAGCCCCACCATTAACTCATCATCCTCAATGGCAATAATCGATAGCTCAGAGCGATCGGTATTCAAGGGGGTGTCGTTCCCCAGAAACTTACCCGTATCCGCTACCCAAATCACCTGGCCCCGCAAGTTCAAAATCCCCAGTAGGAGATTGGAGGTATTGGGCACTGGGGTAATGCGATCGGGGCTCACGGCTACGACTTCGCGCACCCCAATAGCCGGTAGCGCCAAGGTATCACCGCTAGGGATCGTAAAGAGAATATGTAAATCTCCCTCGGGGGTTCTGAGGTCATCGATACGGTCACTTTCGATGGGGGCATTGGTGGCGAGTAGATCTGAGCTGCTAAACATCTTTTCTAGCCTCGCAAGAGTTGCTTGATGGTGCCAACGAGTTCTTTGGGATCAAAGGGCTTCGTAATGTACGCATCTGCCCCCTGTTTCATGCCCCAATAGCGATCGAACTCCTCACCTTTGGAGCTACACATAACCACGGGAATCGATTGGGTGCGGGGGTCGGACTTAATTTGGCGGCAGACTTCATACCCATTCATACGGGGCATGACAATATCGAGGACAACCACATCTGGGGTGCTCTGCTGCAATTGCTCCATTGCCTCCACCCCATCGCTGGCAACCGTTACGTCAAAGCCTGTTTTTGCCAGCAATTCGCTAATCATTTCCCGCTGGGGTGGACTATCTTCGACAACTAAGACTTTGGTCATAGGGGGTTACACGTAAGAATTAAGGTTTTGCTTTATATTCTAAAAGCCCAAGAGTATGACAGCTTCATCACAGTCAACCTGGGGAGGTTAATGGGACGTCTCGAGACCTGACTTTGGTTCTAGCACGTCGCTAAAAAACTCGTCTGTTAAGGAGGTTACAGGCGGGGCTGCGCCAATGTAATGATGTGTAATTGTTAATAATTCTTGGGTTGAAAAGGGCTTACTGAGGTAATCAGTGGCACCAGCCACCTTGGCTCGCAGGCGATCGCTCCAACCAACGAGGCTAGTCAGCATAATAATCGGCGTATAGCGGAAGCGAGGCGTGTGCCGCAGGAGGGTGCAAAATTCGTAGCCATCCAATTCGGGCATGGCAATATCCAGGAAAATCAGATCGGGGTTGAGTTGGAAAATGAGACTCAAGGCGGTCAGTGGGTGGGCGATCGCTGTGGCTTCATAACCTGCGGCCTGCAGAGTGGACTCAACCACTTGACGCACAGTGGCGGCATCGTCCACACACACGACCCGGGGCGATCGCCGCCAAGAAAGGGGTGGAAATGTACGGGTGTGGCCATTGGTTCCCCAAGAACTGACTTGTAAGTACCCTTTATGAAGATAGGGCAGCAGGAGTTTGCCCACAGTCACGCCATCTCGTCCCAGTTGTCGACTCAGGCGGCGCAAGGTGATGGGCGCGCGCACAAAGGGCTCCAGTTGACGAAACCACTGATCTGCTGGATCGTTGCCCGTGGGTTTAATATCCGTCAGTTCAAGGGATTGATCCAAGGAACGCAATTCTGGATGCAGTTTTTTCCATTCCTGCAGATGACTCAGGCTGTCATTGAGTAGCGCCCTTAGGGAGAGATGGTGCCATTGGGGAGTGAGGGGACTCGCACTATAAAACTTAAACCAAGCGCGATTGAGGCTAACAACGTCAAAGAGACTCTCCCGCAGCAGCGCCCGCCACACGCTATGGATTTGATTGAGCTTGCAATAATCAAGGAGCCACCACAGGCATTCGTATTCCACCCAACTGGCACCGGCTTTGCTTTCGATGAAGCTATCGGGAGTTGGCCAAGGAATGTCCTGTCCATAGAGCAGATCCTGCAACCGCTCTAAACTGTGGCTGTGGCGATCAGCAATGTAAACCAAATAACCATGATTCAAAAACAGAAGCCACGTACGACCGGCATCATCTTCGATGTACAGTTCCCCAGTGCGCTGGCCAATGGCAAGGGTTTGGCACAGCGTGTAGATATCCGTATCGTTGAGGCATCCTTCCATGGCGTTATTATAGCGATCGCCGGTGGGCTGACCGCGACACAGGATATTCAATCTCGGTTGGCGCTCTCCATTAGCGTTGGGTATAGCTAGAGAGCAATTGCACCAGTTGTTTTACCAGGGCTTCCTGATCGCGATTGATTTGGGGAAAGTTAAAGTCATCGCGAATATGAACTTCAAAGCCGGGCGCCACCTCAATGCGCTTCCAAGACTCCGGTTGCGGCGAATGGCTTGGGGGCGGCACCTCGCGACGGCTGATAGTGGGACTGACGCGCATGGGCTCCCCATAGCGATGCTCGGAGCGCTCCTGTACCTGCTGCAAAAAGGCCAAAGCTGGGTTGATTGGGGGTGGATTCAATTGAAGATGCACTCCCTGCTCAAGGAGGGCCCGCAGTTCTGGGGTGCTCATGCGATACACCAGTTTGTAAATGGCACCTGCGGTATAGCCCTCCATCAACAGCCGCCGCACCACCAGTAACTGCACAAGGTGGCGATAGCCGTAGCGACCTTCGCGGCCAATGCGAGCGGGGCGGTCAATCAATTTACAGGAGGTGTAATGGCGCACCAGCCGCGGGTTGACCTCTTCCAAAACACGGTTTTTGGAGTCCTCCTGGGGGAGGTGCTGGGGCAAAAGTTCGTTGGCGATTTCCACCAACTCATCTAATGACCATTGGTCCTGAACATGAACGAAGTCTTGAATTGTTGCCATGATGAAAAAGCTCAACTTTTTTTGAACAAAAACAGAAGGTCAGGGGGGCCCAAAGCCTGAGTTAAAGGGAGCAACGTTCCTAGGATAGAAGTGAAACTATGATACCGTATTTTATTGATTGTGTATCATTTTGGCGCTCAATTTACAATTTAGTCGAGCGATCCCCGGGAACACCAACACTCCATCACCTAGGGGTACGCAGAATTCAACATCGGGCAAGCCCCGATTGTGATGCCAAAACAATTTATTTGATGCTAGCATACAGCGTTTAGTGTTGAGTGAAGTTCTCCCAAGAATTACTGGGATTTTTGTGCTATCAAGCAATTTGTTGCAGAGTTGTTACAAATTCTGGATAGGAGACCGCTGCTGCACTGGCGTTGTGAATTTCACTGGTTCCCTTGGCATTGAGGGCAGCGATCGCCAGACTCATGGCCATCCGATGATCGCCGTAGGTTTCCAGATGGCTGCCCTGCAAGGGCACGCCCCCTTGAATATCGAGGCCATCCCTGAGTTCAGTGACCTTAGCGCCCATTTTTTGCAATTCTGTGGCCACGGCCTTGAGGCGATCGCTCTCCTTCACCCGCAGTTCTGCCGCATCGCGAATTTCAGTGACCCCCTCTGCAAAAGCAGCAGCCACAGCCACAATGGGAATCTCATCAATCACGCGGGGAATCAATTCACCGCCAATATGGGTGCCCTTCAGCCTCGCCGATCGCACCCGCAGATCTGCCACCGGTTCTCCCGTAACCAGCCGCTCATTTTCAAGGGTAATCTCTGCCCCCATTGCCCAAAGAACATCGAGAATGCCGGTGCGGGTGGGGTTGACCCCCACATTGGTCAGCAGCAATTCTGAATCAGGAATAATAGAGGCTGCCACCAACCAAAAGGCAGCTGAACTGATGTCCCCGGGGACAATGACCTTCTGACCCTTTAGGACCGCCGGCCCTGCCAAACTGACTGTACAGGTGGCCTCATCCACGCTCAAACGGGCACCAAAGGCCTGAAGCATCCGTTCACTGTGATCTCGGGAGCGGTGGGGTTCGCGAATAATGGTGGTGCCTTCGGTGTGGAGGGCGGCCAGCAATAGCGCTGATTTTACCTGAGCGGAGGCAATGGGACTGTAGTAGGTGATGGGCTCTAGGGGCTGTCCCAAAACGGCCAAGGGGGCACGACTGTGGTGTTGACGGCCCCAAATCTGGGCACCCATCTGTAGGAGGGGTGTGACGACCCGGGCCATAGGGCGCGATCGCAGGGAAGCATCCCCAGTCATCGTAAAAAAGCGACCCGTTTGCGCTGCCAATACCCCCAACAATAGCCGCATCGTTGTACCGGAGTTGCCGGCATTCATCACATCCACCGGCTCCTGAAGGCGGCCAATGCCCAAGCCTTGCACCGTTACTGCTGTGGCATTGAGATCCGAAATCTCCACACCAAGGGCACGGAAACAGGAGGCAGTACTACAGATATCCTCACCCACGAGCAATCCTTCGATATGGGTGGTGCCCTCTGCTATGGCCCCCAACATCAGGGCCCGGTGGGAAATGGACTTATCCCCCGGTACTTGGAGGGTACCCCGCAGGGGATGGCCATCGGCCTGAATCTGCCAAGTGTCGTCGGATGCAATCTGAATAACCGCCATGGGACATTTGGATAAAACCGCGTTCTCGATTGTCCCACGTCTGTTGCCCTATAACCCCATGGAGCGTTTCAGTTCCTCAAGGGCAGTTTGCAATTCCAGACGGCGAAACTCAGCTTCAATTGGATCATTGAGGTCACTGCTGATGCGCGGCGGGGGTGGGGGCGGGGGCGCACTGGCGGCAGGAACGCGGTGCATCACTTCCTGACGGCGATCGCGAATCTTGTGCAAAAGCTGCTGGGTAACGGAAATTTGATTGAGGGCATCGAGACGCTGGGTCCACAATTGCTCTCCGCGGCGGCGTAATTCAGCCTCCCGCTGCTGTGCCAATGCCACAAGGTCGGGGCGCTGAGCGGCCATCGCCGTTTGGATGCGATCGCGCCAGCGGCGAATTTCGGAAACAAGGCCTAAAATCTGCTGTTCACAGGTATTGACTTCCTGTTGCAACCGTAACAGGCGCTCTTGGGTTTGCCGTTCTTGATCTTCTAGCTCAAGGAGCAGCAGATTAAGTTCAAGCTCAGGGTTGGCACGGATAAAGTCCTCGAGTTTTTGCTCTAGGAATGCATTTAGGTCCCGAAAAAAGCTCATGGGTGCCCCTTCCCTAAAAACTTTGGCCAACAGTGAGGGAGCGCACTTCCCCTTGACGTCGTAGCACCGCCCGCTGATTTTGAATCTGCACCAGTTGCCAGCCGTCGTTGCCAATGGTGTCGCCCACACTCAAGCGCAGCGTTTGGCCATTGCTTTGAAAAAGCGCCACCGAGCGATCGCCCAGTTCGAGGATGCCCACTAGGGTATGTTGGGGGGGAGCAGGCGGCGGGGGGGACGGCGCCGGTGCTGGCGCTGTTACCGTGGGTAAATTGGGCAGTGGGACCGCCGGCGGGCTGGGGGCTTGGTAAACGGGAACGTAGATGCGCTCAACGGTTGGGGCAGAGGCTGTGGGGCTGGGCATGGAATTGCTGGCGATCGCGGGGGGTGAAGGGGTTGGGGTGGCGACCTGTTGGCTAAGGAGTTGCAGGGAGGTTTGCAGATACTCAGCAAAGGCCATGTCGGCGGGGCTAGTGCTTGTGGTCACCGCAGCGTCAGGGGCAACTGCAACCGGCTGGCGATTCAGGCTGATCCAGAGGCCAACCCCCAGTACAAAGGAGGCAATGCCTACCCCCATCAAAAAGCGATCGCCCCAAGAAAATGTTGGCTGCGGCTCTGGACAGTGCAGCCAGCGAGAAGGTTCCGAAGGAGGAGTGGTGGGTTCAAAAGGGACGGGGAGGGAAGGCTTAGGCTCTAAAACCGCTGCTAGGGATTCTGGCTCATTGGGGTTGGCCTCCACAGTGGCAAAGACTTCATCTAGCAAGCGATTGGCTTGGACATCTGTCAGACAGGTTTCTCTGATGTAGGGCTCTGTCCGCTTCGGATGATTGCTCTGTGTCATCGCCCATGCCTCACAATGATCACCAAAAACGCCCAACCTTGCCCATTTTGCCTACGATGGATGACTAAATTCTATGCAATCCCTATCCTATTGGCCACCCCTGCCGCTGCACTCTGGCGTGATCCACACCGTTTTTACCGCCTATGTTCAACGCTGGGGATGCCTCTACCCTTGGCAACCACAAACTAGTCATGTTTTCCATGGAGCTGAGGGCGTGCCCCTGTACGGTGAGGGGTATCGGGTTGGCCAAGCCCGCGGCACCATCATTGCCACCTACGGCATTACGGGTGATCTCAAGAATCAATGGTACTTGCATACCCTTGCCCATTGGGCGATTGCCCGCGGCTTTGATGTCCTCCTTTTCGATTGGCGTGCCCATGGGCGCAGCGCAGAACTGTCCCCCGTGTTAACCAGTGATGGTCTCTATGAAGGACAAGACTTTGTGGCGATCGCCCAGCAGTGTCAAGCCCTCGGCTATACCCCTCCCTATTGGTTGGTTGGCTATTCCTTGGGGGGGCAGTTAGCCCTTTGGGGTGCCTGGTATGCCCAACAGCAAGGGAAAACAGAGATTGGGGGGGCTGCGGTCATCTGCCCCAACCTTGACTCCAATCGTTCCCTTGCCTACCTAGGCCAGACTTTTTGGGGACGGCAATTTGAAGGCGCCATCAGTCGTCAACTCCAACACTTGGCTCGCCACCTTCATCGCCTTTATCCTCAGATCTTTGATCTCAACACTGTTGCCAAGATTGACACTATTGCCGGTTTTGACGCCGCCCTCGTCATTGACCGCCTTGGCTTTAGCAGTGTGGCCGAGTATTACGCTGCCAGCAGTCCCTTGCCGCTGCTGCCCCAATTGACAATACCCCTATGGATTCTCTATGCCGCCGATGATCCCCTATTTGATCCCTGTCTTGTGCCCGAACTGCTCACTATTGCCGAGGGGAATCCTGCCCTTACCCTGCTGCTGACCGAACAGGGGGGTCACGTGGGTTTTACCAGCGATCGCAAGTGCCAACGCCTTTGGGGTGATCCAGACTACTGCTGGGGTATCCATCGACTCTTAGATTGGCTTGAGCAGCGAGCTGGATAAGCGATGGAATGGCGAAGGCGGCACCCGGATTCGAACCGGGGGATAAAGGTTTTGCAGACCTCTGCCTTACCACTTGGCTATGCCGCCCTATTTGGCAACTTCTCATTATAGCCGATAGGCAATCCTATCCTTGCTTGTTTTGCCGCGATTGCTCAAGGTAATGCTGAATGGCTTCACGGGTCACCGCCGCTAGGGACCTGCCCTGTGCTGCTGCCAATTCCTTGAGTTGTTGGTATTGATCAGCCCGCACATCCACGCGATAGCGCTTCGTTGTGGCAGTGGGCACGTAATTTGCTGCAAACTGTCGCAAGGCTGCAAAACCAACCCGATGGCAAAAATCACCAAAGGATTCTCCCCGCTGCCGGCGATCGCGATAAAAGACCAGCAATGGCTCTAGGGCCGTTTCCAGTTCGGCAATAGGCAACCGCTCAATGTAGACCGCTGCCAAGCGGGTTTGATCGGGACTTCCCCCCAACCAAGTTTGATAGGCGCCGGGCACAATGCCGACAAAGCCCAATTCCGCCAAGTAGGGACGGGCACAGCCATTGGGACACCCTGTCATCCGAATCACAAAATGTTCGTCCTTCAGTCCCAGCCGATCCATGAGGCGACGAATCCGCTCCAGTACCCCCGGAATTGCCCGCTCCGACTCGGTAATGGCCAAGCCACAGGTGGGCAATGCTGGACAGGCCATGCTATAGCGTTGGAGGGGATCAATGGCCCTGACATCCTGAACGCCGTGCTCCTCAAGGAGGTGCTGAATCGCAGCCTGCTGATCGGGAGAGACATCGCACAGGAGCAGATTTTGGTGGGGCGTCACCCGCAGGGGGAGATGAAAGTCCTCAACGATTTTCTTGAGGGCCGACTTGAGTCTGAAGTTGCCCTGATCTAGGATGCGGCCATTGGCAATGGACAAGCCATAGAAGAATTTGCCATCCCCTTGGGGGTGCCAGCCCAAAAAGTCCTGATAGCGCCACGGCGGCAGCGGGCGAAAGGGTTCGAGGGGTTTGCCAAAGTATTCCTCCACTTTGGCCTTGAATTTTTCGACCCCCCAGTCGTGGATCAGATATTTCAAACGGGCGTGGCGCCGATTATAGCGATCGCCATAGTCCCGCTGGGTCGCCACGATCGCCTTCACAGCCTCATAGACATCTGCTGCTGGCACAAAGCCAATTTCATCGGCCATGCGGGCAAAGGTTTCTTCCTTGTTGTGGGTGCGGCCCAAGCCACCACCGGCATAGATATTGAACCCCTCAAGATGGCCTTGGGAATCTGTAATCACCACCAGGGTCAAATCTTGGGAGAAAAGATCCACAGAATTATCCCCCGGCACCGTGACGCAGCACTTAAACTTGCGGGGCATATAGTGATCGCCGTAGATTGGCTCTTCGTTATTCGGGAAAATGGTGCCATGGCCATTGCGCTGCCGTGCTGCCTTGACATCGGGGTGCTCTTCGGCGGAGATTACCTTTTCGCCATCGAGCCAAATCTCGTAGTAGGCACCCGTTTGGGGTGTTAGGAGATCGGCAATGCGGTGGGCATACTCATAGGCAAGGATATATTCTGGGCGATCGCGAAAGGGGGCGGGGGGCGCCATGACATTGCGGTTCACATCACCGCAGGCTCCCAAGGTCGATCCCATGCTGCGGACAATGGCAGCGATCGCTGCTTTTAAATTCTTCTTGAGAATGCCATGCAGCTGAAATCCCTGCCGTGTTGTGGCTCGCAGCGTGCGGTTGCCATACTCATCTGCCAAGCGATCCAAGGTTAAATAGAGCTGCGGCGGAATATAGCCCGCTGGACTGCGGGTGCGCAGCATGAACTGGTAGTCTTTTTCCTGCCCTTTGACGCGGTTATCGCGATTGTCCTGCTGATAGGAGCCATGGAACTTGAGGATCTGCACACCCTCTTCACTAAAACGATTCGTTGGTTCTAGTAATTCTGTGGCAACAGGTTCTCGCAGATGTTGGCTCTGTTCCTTGAGAGTCTCAATTTTTGAGCGTTTCAGTGTGGCATTGGCAGAGGGGGGCGAAGCAACCATAGTATTTTTGTCTTCCAACAGGCGAAGGTAACCAAAATGACGACAGCTAAAAGTCCCTAATCTTGATCGGGAAAGTGAGCTATCTCATTTTAGCGAACCTGTGGAATGATTAACAGGAGGGTTCTTCCTTGGAGGCACAGTCCTTTTGCCAGCAGCGTTCGAGGTAAGCATTGTAATACTGCCGCCAGAACCGCTTGGGATTCAGGGTAAAGCCCGGACTAAATAGCCGTTGGTTCAAATACTGCCAGAGGGGAAAGGCAAGGACACAACGCGTAGCCATAAGCACACCGTGAGCGTGAGCGATTCAAAAACTTCAACTTACCTCGATCATAGACGAGGGTTCTGGGGGGCAAGGGTCTCTGCCAAGTTTCTTAACGCGCGGGAAAGCGCTCGAGAGCGAAAAATGTTAAAATCTGTAAAGTTTTCTGGGATCGCCGATGCGGGTTGTCATTGTTGGTGCAGGGTTGGCCGGCTTAGCCGCCGCAGTGGATTTGGTGGATGCCGGTCACAGTGTTGAAATCTATGAATCCCGTCCCTTTGTGGGGGGCAAAGTCAGCAGTTGGCAAGATGCCGATGGCAACCACATTGAGATGGGGCTGCATGTTTTCTTTTACAACTACGCTAATCTCTTTGAACTGATGACCAAGGTGGGGGCGATCGCCAACCTACTGCCCAAGGAACATACCCACACATTTATTAATTGTGGGGGTCAGGTGGGGGAACTGGATTTTCGCTTTCCCTTGGGCGCCCCCTTCAACGGTCTCAAGGCCTTCTTCACCACCCGTCAACTCTCTGCTGCCGATAAATTTTTTAATGCTATTGCCCTTGGCACCAGTCCTGTGGTGCGGGGTCTGGTGGACTATGAGGGGGCGATGCGCCAAATTCGCGCCTTAGATTGCATGAGTTTTGCGGAGTGGTTTCGGCGGCATGGTGGTTCAGAAAATAGCCTCAAACGCCTCTGGAATCCTATTTCCTACGCCTTGGGTTTTATTGATACTGAGCACATGTCTGCGCGCTGTATGCTCACGATCTTTATGATGTTTGCCGCCAAAACAACCGCCTCACGGCTGAGTATGCTCAAAGGATCACCAGCGGAATACCTGCTCAAGCCCTTGGTGAACTATATTGAAGCGCGGGGGGCTAAAATTCATCTGCGGCGACGCGTCAAGGAAATTCTGTTTCGCGGCGAGGATACCAGCACTTGGCAGGTGGAAGGCTTGCTGATTCCCCGTGGGGAAGCGCTGGAAACAGTGACGGCGGATGCCTATCTGTGTGCCTGTGATGTGCCGGGGATTCAACGCCTGATTCCAGAGGCCTGGCGATCGCACCCAACCTTCGACAACATCTTTAAGCTCGCGGCTGTGCCTGTGGCCACGGTCCAACTGCGATTTGATGGCTGGGTTACGGAACTGCAAGACCCCAGTAAACAAAAACAGGTGGCGGCAACGGGTATTGATAACCTGCTGTACACCGCCGATGCCGATTTTTCCTGCTTTGCCGATTTGGCCCTCACTAGCCCAGCGGACTACTATCGCGAAGGCCAAGGCTCTCTGCTCCAAGTGGTGCTCACCCCCGGCGATCCCTTCATTAAGGCCAGCAATGAAGAGATTGCCCAACACGTGTTGCGCCAAGTCCATGAACTTTTCCCCTCGTCGCGCCATCTCAACATGACATGGTACAGTGTCGTCAAATTGGCGCAGTCCCTCTATCGCGAAGCCCCCGGCATGGATCCCTATCGTCCACCCCAAAAGACGCCGGTTCCTAACTTTTACTTGGCGGGCAGCTACACGCAGCAGGACTACATTGACAGTATGGAGGGCGCGACGATGTCCGGACGACAAGCCGCCCAGGCGATTTTGGCAGGAGGTCACCCATGAGTTGGTTAGAGCATACGGTGCAGACTGAAGTGGCCGCTGATGTTGATCGCGTCTGGGCACTGTGGTCCGACCTAGAGAAAATGCCCCTGTGGATGAAGTGGATTGAATCGGTGGTCATCACCGCAGAGGACCCCACGCTATCCCGCTGGACATTGGCCACGGGAAACTGGCACTTTAGCTGGCGATCGCGCATTTGCCGCCAAGTAAAGCACCAAATTATTCAATGGGAGTCCGTGGATGGCCTACCCAATCGGGGGGCAATTCGCTTTTACGATCGCCAGGGCAGCACCATTGTCAAGCTCTCGGTCTCCTATGCAATTCCCGGAGTCTTAGGACAAATTATGGATCGCCTGTTCTTGGGTCGGGTAGTTGAAAGTACACTGCAAGCGGATCTCGAACGCTTTCGGGAGTATGCCCAACGGATGCAACCCACACAGGTTTCCTGAGTTTGGCTTACAGTTGCGCTAGACAAAAAGAGATTGCCATCGCCAGCAGGGCTGCACCGGGAAACGTCAGCACCCATGCCATGAAAATTTGGCCCCACACGTGCCAGTTCACTTCCCCTTGATGGCGATACCCGGCACCCGTAATTGCCCCCACCACGACTTGGGTGGTACTGACGGGAAAGCCCACTAGACTAGCGGCTCCGACTGTTAAGGCGGCACTCAGGTTAGCTAAGCAGCCACTCACAGGGTCAAGGGATGTAATTTTCTCCCCTGTGGTGTGGATAATGCGCTCGCCGCCGCCATAGGTCCCGAGCGCGATCGCTAAGGCACAGGCAGCAATCACCCAGACGGGGACACCGGCATCCGGAGACAGTTCTCCCCAACTCACCAGGGCAAGGGTCATGACCCCCATTGTTTTCTGGGCATCATTGGCACCGTGGGCCACTGCCATCAACATTCCAGAGAGAATCTGTAACCGTTGCCAGTGTTCTGGGGGAATGTCTTGCCATTGCAGCCATTTCTCGACAAGCGCCATGAAACTCAGGCCGACCGCGATCGCCACCAAGGGAGACACGACCATGGGAATGACTACCGACCCAATAATTCCCTGCCAATAGATGATCTGGGGTGACACTTGAAAGAGGGCTGCCCCCACCAAGCCACCAATAAGGGCGTGGGAAGAACTACTGGGCAAGCCCCAATACCAAGTGAGCAAATTCCAGGCCATCGCACCAAGGAGTGCAGCACTAATCACGCCAAACCAATGGCTACCCAAGGCAGTGCTGTTGAGAATACCTGCTTCAATGGTTAGCGCCACCCGCGTACTCAAGAAAGCACCACCAAAATTAGCCACAGCAGCAAGGAGGAGCGCCGAGCGCAGGGAAAGGGCACGGGTGGCCACCACCGTTGCAATGGCATTGGCGGCATCATGGAAACCATTGGTGACATCAAAAAGGAGGGCGATCGCCATCAGCCCCCCCTTGAAATCAATGGCCATGCCCTAGGCAGAGGCACTCACTTGATCTTTGTCCTTGGCGAGGAATTGCTCCAGCTCAGCAAGGGCCTCGGCATCTACCTTCGTTTGCATGGGGCAAAACTTGGGCCCGCACATGGAGCAGAACTCAGCCGTTTTATAGATATCTGCCGGTAGGGTTTCGTCGTGGTATTCCCGGGCTCGCTCCGGATCAAGGGCCAGTTCAAACTGGCGGTTCCAGTCAAAGTTGTACCGTGCCCGCGACAGTTCATCATCGCGATCGCGCGCCCCCGGACGGTGACGGGCAATATCCGCCGCGTGAGCCGCAATCTTGTAGGCAATCAAGCCATTGCGCACATCTTCAGCATTGGGTAAGCCAAGGTGCTCTTTAGGAGTCACATAACACAGCATGGCCGTGCCGTACCAACCCGCCAAGGCAGCGCCAATGGCACTAGTAATGTGATCATAGCCGGGGGCAATATCCGTGACCAACGGCCCAAGGACATAGAAGGGAGCTTCAGCGCATTCCTCCATCTGCTTGCGCACATTAAATTCAATTTGATCCATAGGCACATGGCCAGGGCCTTCCACCATCACCTGGACATCGTGTTCCCAAGCCTTGCGGGTGAGTTGACCGAGGGTTTTCAATTCCGCCAGTTGGGCTTCATCGGAGGCATCATGCAAACACCCCGGCCGCAGCGAGTCCCCCAAGGAGAAGGAGACATCATATTTTTTGAAGATCTCAATAATGTCGCGGAAGTGGGTATAGAGGGGATTTTGTTTGTGGTGATATAGCATCCACTTGGCAAGAATGCCGCCGCCACGAGACACAATCCCTGTGATGCGGTTTTTCACCAAGGGCAGGTATTCAATGAGAAGCCCCGCATGGATGGTCATGTAGTCCACCCCCTGCTGAGCGTGCTTTTCAATCACATGGAGAAAATCCTCAGGGGTGAGCCGCTCAACGCTGCCGTGGACACTTTCAAGGGCTTGATAGACGGGCACTGTGCCGATGGGCACCGGTGAGGCATTAATAATGGCGGTGCGAATGGCGTCAAGGTCACCTCCCCCTGTGGAGAGATCCATCACCGTATCGGCACCATACTTCACTGCTAGACGCAGCTTCGCCAATTCTTCCTCCAGGTTCGAGGAGTTGGGAGAGGCACCAATGTTGGCATTGACTTTACACTTGGCGGCAATCCCGATCGCCATGGGTTCGAGGTTGGGGTGATTGATATTGGCGGGAATAATCATCCGCCCGCGGGCAACTTCATCGCGAATCAATTCAGGGGGCAAGTTTTCCCGCCGCGCCACATAGTGCATTTCTTCGGTGATCATTCCTTGGCGGGCATAATGCATTTGGGTGACATTGTCGTGCCCTTTGCGGGCAGCAATCCATTGGCTACGCACCATTGATAGAATCCTCTCTAGACAGCTTCCCTGCGCCAGCATGATCCGGTTCAGGTTCTAAGGGTTTGCTCTCAGCCTGCGGTGACCGCAGACACCCCTAGCATGTCGTTCATTCTATCACTTTGCCCTTGGGGGGTGGGGGTTAGTCCAAAACGTCAATGCGTACATATCCGACACCGGCACCAATGAGGCCAATGGCAGCAGCAGCCCCCCGCGAGAGGTCAATTTCCCGCCCTCCCGTAAAGGGCCCGCGATCGTTAATCCGCACCACCACTGAGCGGCCATTTTGGAGATTGGTCACCCGCACCCGTTTCCCAAAGGGCAGTGTGCGATGGGCAGCCGTCAGGGCATTTTGATCAAATCGCTCACCATTGGCGGTGCGGGCACCATGGAAGCCGGGGCCATACCACGAGGCAATGCCCGTAAACTGCATCCGAATTGGCCCCATGGCCACAACTGTATTTGGGCTGCCCTCTACGCTGGTTAAAGCAGGAGCATTGCCCAACTGGCGTCGGATCAGGTTGGTAATTCGCAGGGCGTTTTCAGCGCTGCGTTGTGAACTATTCGGGAGTATTACCTGATTGTTTAGGGTCAGGAGAGGTTCTTTATCGGCGTAGATGCGATAGTTCTGTTGTTGGGCATCCCAACGCACACGCACAAGATTGGCGTCAAAGCCCTGTTCGTGGAGCTGATTGAGGCGAGCGGTGAGAAGGGTTGCCTGTTGGGCTGCCTCTGAGAGGGTGGTTTGCTCTGGCATGCCAGCGCTATTAGCGGCAGCGACTTTGACCCTCTCCGTGGCTGCTAGCCGCTGCCCCAAGAAGGTGAGTACCGGAATCCCCCGCAAGTAGACGGTTACGGCTTCGCGGCCTTGCTGTTGGTGACGATGGAGACTGGCGATCGCTGGCGTTGTCGCTGGAGCAGTGGCTTGGCGTTCCCCAACTTTGGTGGCAACGGCGGCGGGGGCTGAAACAGATTCTGGGGCTGGCGTGCTTGTAGTTGCACGGCTACTGGAAAGCATTCCCAACACAGCCAACGTGGTTGTTGTCAGACCCACATAAAGCGTTTTTTTCATAGGCGTCCGTTAAAAAGGGCATCCATACGGCTGGACAGTAGGGCACCAACATCACACAGGGGTAACCCCTACTGGTGCCGTGTTCGCTCTCATCGCGGAACTGTTTCAACCTACCACGAAGGCCTAGAATCAAGCATCAGGAGCATTTTGTTCGTGACAAACATTTTGAAAGAGAATAAAAAACCGCTGAAGTCGGTAAAACCTACGCAGACTGGCACATTGACGGAATTTACAGTTGGCAAAAGAAAATAAGAAAATTTTATAAACCTTTAATAAATTGTTTTTAATTTCCGAATGTCTTTGTGACTCAGATCACTAAAAATAAAAATTTTTCTGAAATAGAAAATTTGCTTTTTGTAACCTTTTCTGTGTGTTACAGGACGATTTCTGACCCAATTTTGTTGCCCTTTTACTCCTGTTGGGGTGCTCGTCCAGCCACTTCATAAAGTGCATTGCCCAAGGAATTGCCCTCCCTTGTAGCACATAAAACGGGGATATCGTCCGTAGGGAGCCAGATGATGGAAGACAGGGATGACTTGCGGCGTCGTCTGGAGAACTTAGAAGCCGCTGTGGCTGCTCTCCAGCGATCGCTCGAGATTTTGCAAACCGCTATTTTCCGTGAAGACCTCTCCTCTTCTGGAGTCCCAGAACTTGCAACCCAATCAACGCCACCGGAGGAACCGGCTGCGATCAAAGCGCAACCCCCAGCTCCTGAATTCCCATCGGTGGCACCCCTACGTCCAGTGACGCCTTCCCAACCTGACTGGCTACAAAATTGGGAACTGTGGCTCAACCGTCTTGGCATTGGCCTGCTGCTGTTGGGGATTGGTTTTCTCTTTCGGTATGCCGTTGAATTGGGCTGGATTACCGATGCGGTTCTGGTTGCCATGGGTTTGGTGATCGGCACTGCCTTGATGGGGTTGGGCTGGCGGTTGCAGCGGCGAGCTATCTTTAGCCAGTTTTTGCAGGGGGGTGGCCTCGCAACCTATTACCTGACGATCTTTGCTGCCTATCAGTTTTTGAGCGTCATGCCTTGGGGGGTGGCTTTCCCATTGATGGTGTTGGTGACCCTCGGGGCGTTTTTCATGTCCTTGCGCCAAAATCGAGCCATTTTTGCAGTGATTGGTGGGGTTGGTGGCCTAGGGACCCCCTTGCTGCTCTACAACCCAGAGATGAGTCGTCCTTTGGCCTTGGCCAGTTACACCTTTTTAATCCTCTTAGGCAGTTGGGCAATTTATGCAGTGAAGGGCTGGCGATCGCTCCTGCTGTCAGCCTTTTGGCTGGGATGGGTGATGTTAAGGGTGTCTATGACCACTCAGCACCTTGATCAGATGGTGGCGTTACAGGGAATTCTGGCGTTGACTTGGTTGGGCTTTACGGTATTGCCCCCTTGGTATCAGTGGCGCGATCGCAACAGGGCAGTGGAGCTATATCGTTCCCAAAAGACTTCCCCACAACCCTACGGTCAAACGATCGCCCCTTTTAACCCAGTGATTGCCCTCAGCTTAAGTGCTTCCCTCTGGGAGTGGTCAGCAACGATAACGGGGCGGGTGTTTATCCTTTTTGGGGTACTCTACCTCGGAACCAGTCTGCTCTGGCGACGCCTACCGCACCCTTGGCGCTGGGTCTATAGCTTGACGGGACTTGTGCTGATTGCCTTTGGCATTGTTGTTCGTTACTACAGCAATCGCTTTATCCTCGCACCCCTGGCGATCGAAGGGCTGATTTTGCATTATCTAAGCCAACACTATTGCTCGCGCCCCCTGCGGGTTATTGCCCATCTTTGGTGGGGACTACTCAGCCTTGGCTTTGTTGGTCAACTGCTTTTTACCGCTGCCGATCGCCCCCCGCTGTGGAATCTGGCTTTTGCCACCCATTTGGTGGTGCTTGGCGCCGCAGCAGTCAGTATTCGTTTTTTGCCCCCACCCACCCGCCCCCTGTACTGGACCTTAGGCTACGGGGTGACGATGATCTGGATTCAGCACGAACTAGCACCCTTGGGCACGGGGGCAGCCACCCTTGTGTGGGGACTCTTTGGCGTGGGACTGCTCATCACTGGGTTGCAACGGGACAGCTCCGCCGTGCGCACTGTGGCTTTAATCACCCTCATCACTACTTTAGGGCGGCTTTTCTTTGTTGATCTCCTCAATCTTGCGCCGGTGGGGCGAGTACTCCTATTCATGGGGTTTGGTGTGACTTTTTTACTGCTGAGCTATTTTTTCCGCGCCCTCTGGCGGCGATCGCCCGTGGAATCCTCTAGGATGAGTGAAGAATCCCCAAGCAAGAAGTCCAAAGAAAACCCATGACCCGCATTGCTGATCTGCGCCGTGATTACCGTCGTCAGCGTCTCCTCGAAAGCGAGGCTGCCGAGGATCCCATCGAACAGTTTCGCCTCTGGTTTACGGATGCTGTCAACGCCGAGTTACCAGAACCCAATGCGATGACACTGGCCACAGTTGGCCTTGATGGGATGCCCACTGCCCGACTAGTGTTGCTCAAAGAAGTGGACGATCGCGGGTTTGTCTTTTTCACGAACTATCGCAGTCGCAAAGGTCGGGAATTGGCCGCCCATCCCAAGGCCGCCCTTGTGTTTTGGTGGGCAGAGCTAGAGCGGCAGGTGCGCATTGAGGGCAATGTTGAGCAAATTAGTGCAGCGGAGTCTGATGCCTACTTTCAAAGTCGTCCCCTGGGTAGCCGTTGGGGGGCATGGGCATCCGAGCAGAGTGAGGTTTTAGAGTCCTACGCCGAGCTGGAAGCCCGCCTTGCGGCAGTGGAAGCCCGCTACGGCGAAAATGTCCCTCGGCCACCGCATTGGGGAGGCTATCGTGTCCTCCCAACTCTGATTGAATTTTGGCAAGGGCGACCCAATCGCCTCCACGATCGCCTGTGCTATCGTCGCCAAGGAGACCACTGGCAGCGGGTGCGCCTCTACCCCTAGGATAGGGATACCTTGAGAGATGGGCTGAGACCCCCATGATTCCCGGTGAACTGATCCCCGCAGAGGGAACCATTGAACTTAATGCTGGCCGGCCAACGGTGACTTTAACGGTCGCCAATAGGGGCGATCGCCCGATTCAAGTGGGATCTCACTACCACTTTTACGAAGTCAATCCGGCCCTCCAGTTTGATCGTGAACAAGCGCGAGGAATGCGCTTAGATATTCCCGCTGGCACAGCCATTCGCTTTGAGCCGGGGGATGAGCGGGTGGTGCAACTAGTGGCCTTTGGTGGCACTCGTCAAATCTATGGCTTTCGGGGGGAAGTCAACGGTGCGCTCTAGTCGGGATTCCAAGCATCCTGTAGATTAAACAGTATGGATGACAATGATTTCCCCCTTCTGGACAGTTCCGAGGATGCACTAGCGGCGCTACCGAATGAGGAAAGCGATCGCCCCGATCCTGAAGCCATGCTGCCCCTGCTGACCTCTGCCGACGTGACAGAGCGGATGTTGGCAGCTCGCGCCTTTTGCGAATTGCAGGATGAACGCGCCACACCCTATCTCATCCATCTCCTGCAAGAACCCTGTCCCCTTGTTCGCGTCAGTGCGGCCTATGCCCTTGGCCGTAACCCCAGTTTGGCAGCGGTGGATGCCCTCATTCAGCAATTGGAGCGAGACTGGAATGGCTATGTCCGCAAAGGCATTGTTTGGGCCTTGGGCAACTGTGGTGTCCGCTTTCCCTTGCCAGAAATTTATCGCCGAACCCTTGACCCCTTGATTCATGCCCTGCAAACGGATATTTCTGCCGTGCGCCTGTGGGCAGCTAGTTCCTTGGGTCAGGTGGCAGAAGCAAGTGAAGAGGCGGCCACGGTTGCCATTCCTGCCCTTGCCCTCGCCTTGGCTCAGGACGAGATCGCTGCTGTGCGTAGTAACTGTGCTTGGGCCTTAGGTCATGCCTGTCGCAAAATTCCCCTTGGGCCCCTTTACACACAAGCCATTGATCAACTGATTGCTGCCCTACAAGACAGTGATATGGGCGTCCAAGAAGATGCCAAAGCAGCGCTGTTTAAGCTGGGGGATGCACGGGGACTACAAGCGATCGAAGATCTACAACTAGAAGCCTTTGGCTAAAGGATAGATCACATGGCCGAACCATTGGTAGAGCTGCGCGGTGTCTGCAAAACCTTTGGCAATAAGCATGTCCTCAATGATGTGGATTTAGTGATTTATCCCCAGGATGCCCTTGTGATTCTGGGACCTTCTGGGACTGGCAAGTCAACGATTCTGCGGATTATTGCTGGGTTGCTCGCTCCTGATCGGGGCGAAGTTTATGTGGCCGGTAAACGCCGCCAAGGCTTGCGCCAGGATGGTCTGTGCCGGTTGCGCATGAGCATGGTCTTTCAGCAATCTGCCCTCTTTGACTCTCTCACGGTTGCTGAGAATGTTGGCTTTTATTTATACCAGCACACCCGTTTGCCCGAAGCCCGCATTCGTGAAATTGTCAGTGAAAAACTGGCGATGGTCGGTCTCTCTGGCATGGAAGACCTCTACCCAGCGCAGTTGTCTGGGGGAATGCGCAAGCGAGTCAGCTTTGCCCGTGCCATTGTCGATAATCCGGAAGACCCCGATGATGATCCCTATCTCCTGCTTTACGATGAGCCAACGGCAGGGTTAGATCCCATTGCCTCGACAGTGATTGAGGATCTGATTCGTGAATTACAGCAGAAGACGGGGCATGCCTACGTTGTCGTGACCCACCAAAACAGTACGATTAAACGCACGGGCGATCGCTTGATTTTGCTCTATCAAGGGCGCATTTATTGGGAGGGAACCCAAAGGGAAGCTCAGACAACAGATAATCCCTATTTACGGCAGTTTCTCAGCGGCGATGTCAATGGTCCCATTCGCATCATTGATCAAGTGGGTACCACTGCTCTATAAATAGGCTCCATGGACAACGCATAAATAAGGAATCAATAATTGTGGCTTTACATATCGCGTGGCTTGGCAAAAAATCTCCCCCCTGTGGCAATGTCACCTATAGTCGTGAAATTACCAATGGCCTATTGGATCGCGGTTATCAGGTGAGCTTTCTGCATTTTGCCCAAGAGGATGAGCAGGAAGCCGAGCGCGAAGGTGAGATGCCAGATGTAACGCTCCCTTGCCTCTATAAATCGCAAGTCTATACCCTGCCCTCCCTGCGAGCCAACAAAGTTCTGGTTGAATCCCTCAAGAAACTTAAACCCGATATTGTCCACGCCTCATTGACCCTGTCCCCCCTCGATTTCTTTCTTCCCGACATCTGCGAAGAGTTAAAGATTCCCCTAGTTGCCACATTTCATCCTGCCTATAGCGAAAAGTATCGTACCCTAACGGCGGGCACCGCCTTGATGACTTACCAGCTCTATGCCCCCTTTTTAGCTCGCTATGACCGCGTGATTGTCTTTTCTCAATCGCAAAAGGAACTGCTAATTCGTCTTGGGGTCGGTGCTGAGACCCTGCGAGTGATTCCCAATGGGGTGGATACGCGCAAATATACCCCAGGACCTTCTACGGCCAAAGAGGACTTTAAAGCGCGCTACCTCTATGTCTACCAAGGGCGGATGGCCATTGAGAAAAATGTTGAAGCGCTCCTGCGCGCTTGGTGCGCAGCAGAAATGCCCTCGGATTGTAAGTTGCTGATGGTAGGGGGTGGTGCGCTGATGACCTCACTGATGGCGAATTATGGCCCGGAGCAAAATATTCTCTGGCTTGGCTCGATTATCAATGATCAAGAGCGGCTGCAAATTTTACGTGGCTGTGATGTCTTCATCCTGCCCTCACAAATTGAGGGGTTATCCCTTTCGCTCCTAGAGGCAATGGCCTGTGGCTTGGCCTGCTTGGCCACTGATGTCGGTGCTGATGGTGAAGTGTTAACCGGTGCCGGCATTGTCTTGAATCCCCAGTATGTGAAAACGCAGTTGCAAGCGCTGCTGCCCATTTTTTATCAACATCCGGAAATGATTCGCCTCCTGGGGGACAAAGCCCGTCAACGCGTGCTGCAGCGCTATAGCCTTAGTCACAACTTGGATCGCCTAGAGGCCTGTTATCAGGAAGTGATGACCTCCTATTCTTTGGTGCGACCGGCGACCAAGGTGAAAAGCTAGCTCCCTTTAGTCGGGCAAATGCTCAAAGCGCGCATTGAGACAACACCACTCGTTCCGTCGCCAGACACTGCCCAAGCTCCAGCCCTGCTGTTTCAGTTGTTCTGCAACACGATCTGCTTGATCCAAGAGAATGCCACTAAAGATACCCCAGCCCTTGGGTTTCACAATTGCGGGCAAGTGGGGCAGAATCTCAATAATCACGGGTGCCAAAATGTTACAGACGACCCCATCAACGAGTTCGAGAACTTGCTCCCAACTGCCTTGGCGGACAATCAACTGGTCGGCTCCAATGCCATTCAGTTCTGCATTCCGTTGAGTGGCGGTGACAGCAAGATCTGAGGTATCCACGGCATAGGCTTTTTGTGCCCCCAGCGAGAGGCTGGCGATCGCCAGAATACCGCTACCACAGCCAATATCAGCAATCACCGTAGGCGGCAGCGGCTCAAAGGTCTGATCCAACTGCATCTCTAGGGCTTCAAGGCAAAGCTGGGTGGTTTCGTGGGTGCCTGTGCCAAAGGCCATGCCGGGATCCAGTTTGATCACCAAGCGCGTGTTATCGCGGGGCGGCATTTCCCAAGCGGGACAAATCAGGAGGCGATCGCCCACGGCTATCGGATGCCAATAGGCTTGCCAGCTATGGGCCCAATCCTGCTCGTTCACCAATTGCCAGTGGAGTTTTGGCGAGAGATAGCCCTGCGCCACCACATCCTGCTCAATCCAAACCCCTAGGGCAGCAATGTCCAGTAAGGTCACCTGCTGCTGCGGCACATAGCCTTGGATCAACACCCGTCCCTGCTGTAGTTGAGTTGCCGTTCCTTGACAGCCAAAGGATTGAAGGCGCCAATAGACCAGCTCTTCCGCCTCAGCTTGGCAAGTGACGGTAATTTCCCACCAACGCTGCACCACAACCGTGCCTACAAATTCACGATATAGGCATCACGAATACCGGGGACCTTGAGGATTTCCTCCAAGAGTCCTTCGGGTAGGGGATCGTCCAAGCTAATCACCATCACCGCATTGCCGCGCACCATCTTGCGTCCCACCTGCATACTGGCAATGTTGACATTGAAACTCCCCAACTGGGTGCCAATCTTGCCAATAATGCCGGGCATATCGCGGTGCAGTGTCAGCAGCATATAACGGGTTGGCGCCACACTAATGGGAAAGTCATCAATACTGGTGATGCGCAATTCATTGTGGGAGAGCAAAGCTCCAGACACCGAGCGCGTCACCGATGGGCTTTTGGCAATCAACGTCAGGGAGCCAGCATAGTCGCGCTGCGATTCATCGCGAGTCTCAACTACGCGAATTCCCCGCTCCTTGGCTTCTAACCCAGCATTGACATAGTTGACCCGCTCCCGCAAGGCTGGGGAGAGCAACCCCTTCAGCGCAGCAATCACAATGGGTTGACTGTCATTAGTGGCCAGTTCTCCTTGCAAACGGACTTCCAGAGACTCGACCCGGCCACCAGCCAACTGCCCCACCAAGTTACCAAGGGTTTCTGCCAACTGCATATAGGGGGCTAGTTTTTCTAGGACATCTGGGCGCAGGCCGGGAATATTCACCGCCGATCGCGCCGGCAATCCCAGGAGGACATCGCGAATTTGCTCAGCAACATCAATAGCCACATTCACCTGTGCTTCTTCAGTGGAAGCCCCCAAGTGGGGAGTCAAGATAGCTTCCATTCCCAGACTCCGCAGGGGAGAATCGGCCTCAAGGGGTTCATTTTCAAAGACATCGAGGGCAGCCCCCGCCAGCCTACCACTCTTGAGCGCTTCCACAAGGGCTGCCTCATCAATGATGCCGCCCCGCGCACAGTTAATAATGCGAGCCGTCGGCTTCATCTTGGCAATGGTTTTGGCGTTAATTAAATGCTGCGTTTCGGGAGTTTTCGGCAAGTGCAGTGTAATAAAGTCTGACTCCGCAAAGAGAACGTCCAACTCCACAAGGCGGCAGCCCAGTTGTTCAGCTCGCTCCGTTGAAAGATAGGGGTCATAGGCAAGGAGTTTCATCCCCATGGCCCGGGCAACCGTGGCTACATGGGAGCCAATTTTACCCAAGCCAATAATGCCAAGGGTTTTCTTGTAAATTTCGACCCCTGTGAAGCGTTTGCGATCCCACTGACCCGCTTTAACTGCAGCATTCGCATCGGGAATATGACGGGCAAGGGAGAGCATCATCGCTAAGGTGTGCTCCGCAGCAGCAATGGTGTTGCCCTCCGGAGAGTTGACCACCATGATCCCTTTGCGAGTGGCGGCAGGCACATCGACGTTATCTACACCTACCCCAGCACGGCCAATAATTTTCAGTTGGTTGGCAGCCTCAATCACATCTTTCGTGACCTTGGTTCCCGATCGAATCATGAGGGCATCGTATTCGGGAATAATTTTGATCAATTCTTCCTCTGAGAGGCCGATTTTGACATCTACTTGTGCCACTTGGGCAAGCAAATCAAGCCCCACCTGTTCAATGGGATCGGAAACCAGAACTTTGGGCATAGCTAAACACTATCTATAATGCCAGAGCAGATATGCTACCACATTTTATTTCGCCCAAGGTAGGGGTAGGATGCGTTTTAGGGAGAGTCTCCCCCTAAAAGGGTGGTACATGCTTTTTCTTCCGGATGGCGCTTCACCATTCAAATTAAGATGGATTACCCAAAAAGAGCTGAGATAGCAGTAGGATGACCCCCGCTGCCGCAGCAATTCCGAGACCGGTCCCAACGAGATGCCCCCACTGCTTATCCTTTTCTTTTTGTTTTATGGCCAAGAGTAGTGAGATTTTGAACAAAGGATTCTGAAAGCATCTCTAAGGGTAGATTTCTGAAGTGCTCAATACGGCGATGAATATATGCTGATGGCTAGTGTAATCGTGTGCTTCCTTCTGAAGAGCATCGGTTTTGGCTGCTTCAGTTTTCCTTTTAATTTGGCACATAATATCACATAGTATTGAGTCCACTCCAACCCGCTAGGGTGCGCTTCTGGCGATCGCAGCTAATGTGTTAGCCAGCGCAGTGAGTCGGAATATGCAGCAGGGACACCCCAAAAAATCTTTTTCTATTTTTGAAATGATTTACCCCCGTTGAGTTGTGGCGGCAGCGGGCTTGAATCAGCCAGCAGCTCGCATCTGGAGTCACCCTAGGCGGTAACCATTCCTGAGGATGGGTTAGAACAGCTAAAAACTAGAGGCGATCGCCCGCCTCAAGAATTTTTTCTAATTCGTCAGCCACCTGTAAAACGATACGGATACTCATATTGAGGGCTTCTGCATCACAATCAGCGGCGACCTTGTTACAGAACACAGCAATGTATTTATTATTAGCAAGGGGGCGCAATTCCCAAGCGCCAATTTTCTTAGTGCTATTTTCGATTAAGAGATAGTTAGCTATCTCCTGGTCAAGATAGCCGTCGGAGATGTAGCCAATTGACCAGACATCGCGAATCTCGTAGCTGCCCAGTTGCTGGGTCTGCGAGTCAATAAAGGCTTGTTGCGATCGCCCGTTACCTAGGTCAAAAATAACACGATAATCGCCATCCTCATCCACTTGGTAACGGATCCCCAATTGATCTAAGAGACGCCCGACACGCACATCTGCTTGGACTCGCCGCTGACCAAACATGCAAAAACTCCTACTGGCCAGTGTAGTTTGCACTACAGGCTATCCTATCAGATTGTTATGCTTACAGTGGCAGTTTCACGAATGTTCATATATTGTTCATATATGCGGCAAGGGCGAGAGCGTGGTATTGTGACTAAGTATCTAAAAACTCCCCATTTACGCGGGGTTGCCCATTCACCCAACTCAGTAAGGGGCTACCATGCTGTCAAAGGGCTTTGAGGTTGAACTCTATACGGGTAAACCCACAGGCGAGATTGTGGGATTGTCGGATCGCATTGTGAGGGACTTGCCGGGGTTTGTGCGTGAACCGGATAGCCGCAATGTGGAATTTACGACACCCCCTGTGTATCTCTATGACCAAGCCCTCTGTGACTTGCTGCGCCCCCGCTTTCGGCTGCGGGCCTATCTGCAATCCTTGGGGGATTTCACGCTGGTTCCGGGCAGTACCCTGAGTCTTGGTGATACTCAACGCTTTTATCGTTCTGACCCGCAGAATCCTTATCACACCTACATTGAGCAAACCTACGGCACGCGGGTGGTGACGGCCAGTGTCCACATCAATATTGGTTTGCGGGATCCAGAGGAGTTGATGCGTGCCTGTCGGCTTGTGCGGCTGGAGGCACCCCTGTTTCTAGCGCTCAGTGCTGCTTCACCGTTTCTCGATGGCCAGGTTACGGGCTATCACTCCACCCGGTGGGCCATCTTTCCCAAAACTCCACCCCAAGTGCCCCTATTTACTAGCCATGCCCACTTTATTGAGTGGACGGAGGCACAACTTCAACAGGGCACGATGCAAAATGTGCGGCACCTCTGGAGTGCCGTGCGTCCTAATGGCGATCGCCGGCCCTACGATCTGAATCGTCTGGAACTGCGCATTTGTGATTTGGTGACGGATCCCATTGCCCTACTGGCCATTACGGCTCTCCTAGAGGCGCGGCTGCTGCAATTGCTCGACACCCCTGAGCTGGATCCTTTGCGCTGGGGCGATCGCGAGACCTTGGCACAACTGGCGGATGAGAATGAGCAGCTTGCTGCAAAACGTAGCCTTGAGGCGGTGTTGACCCACTGGCGCGATCGCCGGCAACTAACGGCAGCTGCCTGGATAGCAGAACTCTATGAGGAGGTCTGGCCAATCGCCAAAGCACAGGGCTTTAGCTGCTTTCTGGCACCGATCAAGAAAATCCTGCGACAGGGAAATACCGCTCAGCAATGGTTGGCTCAATATGCAGCAGGACAATCCCTCCCTGAGATTATGGCCACAGCCGTACAAGAAATGGCCGCCAGTGAACAGGAATTTGCGGATCAACTCTGTCAACCAGTGGCGGCAGTGCGGGGCTAGGGATGGCACATTTGTTCATTAGTACGGGGGAAGTTTCCGGGGATTTGCAGGGTGCGCTACTGGTGAAGGCACTCTATCGCCTGGCTGCAGAGCGGGGAATTCCTTTGGAAATTTCTGCCCTTGGGGGCGATCGCATGGCAGCAGCAGGGGCAAAGGTCCTCTTTAATACGGGGAGTATTGGCTCGGTAGGACTGCTAGAAGCCCTGCCTCTCATCAAACCCACGATCGCCCTCCAACTAAAGGCACGCCGCTACCTACAGCAGCATCCGCCGGACTTGGTGGTTTTGATTGATTACATTGGTGGCAATGTGGCCATGGGGCAGTTTATTCGGCGGCACTTTGCCATTCCAATTGTCTATTATATTGCCCCCCAAGAGTGGGTCTGGTCCCATAGCCTCAAGACGACCCAGCAGATTGTTGCCCTCAGCGATCGCCTGCTGGCCGTTTTTCCGGAGGAGGCCAGCTATTATCGCCGTCACGGGGCCAATGTGGTGTGGGTAGGGCATCCGCTGTTGGATCGTATTGCCGCCGCCCCAAGTCGTGAGGTGGCGCGCCAAAGTCTGGGCATTGCTGCCGATGAGCTGGCGATCGCCCTATTGCCCCTTTCGCGCAAACAGGAAATTCAATCCCTCTTGCCACTGATTTTAGGGGCTGCCACGAATATCGCTAAAGCCTATCCCAAAGCCCGCTTTTGGTTACCATTGTCTCTACAGCAGTATCGTCCAGCCATTGAAGCAGTTCTCAAGCAATATCCCATTTCCGTCACCCTTGCGGAAGACTCACTGCAAGTTCTGGCGGCAGCGGATCTGGCGATCGCCAAATCGGGCACAGTGAATTTAGAAACGGCGCTTTTGAATGTGCCCCAAGTGGTCATCTACCGTGTGCATCCCCTGAGTTTGTGGCTTTATCAGCGCTTCCTCAAATTCGATCTCCAGTTTGTATCGCCTCCAAATTTACTGGTTGGCAGAGAAATTGTCCCTGAGCTCCTACAGGGTCGCGCCACCATTGACAACATCACCGCGGCAGCTTTTGCCCTATTGGATCACCCGGAAAAACGATTGGCCATGCAGGCAGGCTACGCGGAAATGCGAGCGGCCATGGGCACTCCTGGCGTCGTCGATCGCGCCGCTACAGAGATTCTGAACTTCATCGCTCAAAATTGCTGATCTTAAGTTGCTGAGTGGCTCTCCTGCCTTAAAGCCCAGTGCGGGACTTCCCATGCCCTTCAGGGAATATGGGAGTAAGGATGCCATAGACTTTTGCCAATTGCAAGAAAACGGCCAGAGCCTGATGCCCTGACCGCCAACAGAGCTCAAAGCCCTATAAAACAGTTGCCTAGCGCTCTAGTCGCCGCTGACCCTGACGGTTTTGCAGGCGTTCTGCCAGGGCTTGGCGCTGCTCAGGGGTCAAAATTTTCCGTGTGGCCAGCATGCTTTCAAACCGTAATGTTGCCAGTTTCTGATGAAGCTGTTGCACTTGGGCATGTTTGGCCCGGATTTCCTCATCGCTAGCATTGCTGGCCATGAGCCGCCGCAGTTCATCTTGGGTAGTGCGCAGTTGGGCACGGGTTTCCTCTATTTGGCTTTGATATCGCTGCCGCACCGCCTGTAAGTTTTGGCGTTGTTCAGGGGTGAGATTGAGATTCTCCACTTTGGCACCCCAATCAATGCCACGGTTAGCCGGACCTGCAAAGGTGGGCAACACAACTGCCAAGGAACTGAGGGTGCTACAGAGCAAAAGGGTAGTCAGGGATTTTTTCAACATTGCTGTGGTCTCCTGT
>NZ_DVDW01000006.1:0-9612 GCF_015296045.1 Thermosynechococcus sp. M3746_W2019_013
ACCCCTTACATGGTGAAAAAAGAAAAATTTTCTCTATCCTAGCCTGTGGTTTTATAGCTCCACGCCAAGGGGCGAGAAATCAGGTCAGCACCTAGCCACTGCGGAGGATCACTCGCTGATTTTGGCGGGCGACAAGGGAGAGGGTGAGCGGGCCAGCGGTATAAACCGAGGTGGGAGTGACTGCACTAATATCAACCGTCCCTTGGTGATCCTTGAGGTCAAGGACAAATTTCACCAGTTCAATTTGGCGAAACGAGCCAACAGTGCCAGTGACCGGATCTGGGAGCACACCGGAGGCGATCGCCCGTTGATTACTTACCGTAAATAACTGATCCAAACGTTGCAAAATCTGCTCATCGGTCATCTGGCTGGGATCCAAAGAGATGGTGGCCAGATTCTCACCCTCGCGGAAGACCTGCTGATTGCGCGCCACTTGGGGCACCACAAGAATATTGCTTTCCCCCTGTAGATAATTGGCCGCTGCTAGAATGCGCACCACATAGGGCTGACCATCACTAATTTGGCTGCGCAGGCGGCGCACATCTTCGGTGGTGATTTGAATCACCTGATCCGTTGGCTTGAGGTCCTGGGGACTATTGAGAACGATGGCATTCCGTCGCGCTTCCCGCAGGAGTTCCTCAATGACTTGGGTGGCTTGAGCCGGATCTTTGACATTTTGAATCACTGCAGAGGCCAAAACTTGCCCCGTGCGAATGGCGATCGTCCCCCGCCGTAGTCCCAAAAGCAGGATGCTCACGTTTTCTTCAAGGCGTTGGCGACTGGCCTCAAGGGCAGCAATTTCCTGCTGAAGACTACGCTGTTGATTCCGTAACACCTGCTGCTGCTGATTGGCCACAGCCAGTTGATCCTGAATGCGCTCAATCTCTGCTTGGAGGCGATCCTTTTGGGCTTCAACTTCGGCAAGGCGTTGTTGAGCTGTGCGAATGGCGGTTTCTAGGGCTACTTTTTGCCCAGCCACATCCTCGAGGCGACTTTGGATGGCTTGTCGCTCCCGTTGCAGGCGCTGGATTTCCTGCCGCAGGCGTGCCCCTTGGGCTTCAAAGTTCTCGAGGTTTTTTTGGGCTTGGGTGTAGCGGTCTTGGAGTTGCTTGAGTTCTGCTTCTGTAAGGGTTTGACGATTGACGGCCTGCTCTAGCACTTGGTTCGTTTGACTGAGGCGTTGGCGAATATTGGCCAGTTCAATTTGCGATTGTGCCAGTTCCGCTTCAATTTTGTCCTTTTGGGCACGGGTTTCCGCTAGTTCCTGTTCGGCAGCCGCTTGTTGACGGCGAATCGTATCAATGCGCAGGACGCCATCGCGCAATTCACGACTGAGGGCAAAGAGGATGGCCAAAGTGGAGGCAGAAATTAAGCTCCCCGTGAGAATGGTGATCAAAACAGCGGTCTGTCGGGGCCGCAAATTAAACCAACTCAATCGAGCCTTGCCCACTTTTGAGCCCAGGCGATCGCCCACTGTGGCGATCGCGCCCCCAAGAATAATCACCGCCAAGACGAGAACATACCCAGCCATATTTCGGGTACTGCTGCCACTCCCCAACTATACTTTTTACAGTATGTGCCGATGCTGACCCCTATAACGGTTTGGGCAAACCACTTTGACTGCAATCAAGCGATGCCAAAAATTGCTACTTGGAATGTCAACTCAATTCGCACCCGCCTTGACCAGGTGTGCCAGTGGTTGGATAGTACTGGGGCGGACTATCTCTGTCTTCAGGAAACCAAAGTCACAGATGCTGAATTCCCGCGGCAGCCCTTTTTGGATCGTGGATATCAAGTTTATTGTAGTGGCCAAAAGGCCTACAATGGGGTGGCCATTCTCAGTCGTCAGCCCCTTGTGGGGGTAGAGGCAGGCTTTGCCCCCCAATTACCCAGCCACAGTGAGTTGGATACACAAAAACGAATCATTCGCGCCCAATTGGCCCCTGATGTGATCTTAGTGAATGTTTATATTCCCAACGGCGGCGAGTACGACAGTGAGAAATACCACTACAAGCTGCACTGGCTGAAAACTCTGTATATCTATCTCGAGCAACTCACCGCCCAAAGGGAGGTGATTCTCTGTGGCGATTTTAATATTGCCCCTGAAGATAAGGACCTCTTTGATGCTAGCGATCGCGCCACCAAAGTGGGGGCCACCGATGCTGAACGCAACCTTCTGGCAGCCATTCGCGATCTCGGCTTCCATGATGCCTTTCGCCACTTTACTGAAGCGCCAGGGCACTACTCTTGGTGGGATTATCGGGCAGGTGCCTTTCGCCGCAATCATGGCTGGCGCATTGATCACCTCTACATTACCCCCGGTGTCAAAGCCCGTGCCTGCAACTGTCACATCGATATTGCCCCTCGGCGCTTACCCAAGCCCAGTGACCATGCACCCGTGATCCTAGAGATTGAATAGGGGCTGTACGGTGGGCAGCCACCCCGTCAAATCCTGTACCCCTTGGCCATAGGTGAGATCAAAGGTCAGCGGCGTAATACTAATCAAATTTTGGGCAATGGCTTCCACATCCGTGGGCGCTTGATTGGGGTCTTGGGGATATTCTTCGACCACCTCACCTGCAAGCCAATAGTAGGTTTTGCCGCGAGGGTCAATGCGCTTTTGGAAAAGGTCATGGTAGCGCCGAATCCCCTGCCGGGTAATAACAACCCCAGCAATTTCACTGGCGGGCAAAGCAGGCACGTTGACATTGAGGAGCATTTTGGGAGGAAGGGGGTCGGTTTCCAGTGCTTTGAGGAGACGATTGGCAAACTCAGCGGCCGGCTGAAAGTCATGAACCGTGAAACTGGCGAGGCTGATGGCAATACTGGGAATGCCCTCAATCACCCCCTCCATAGCAGCAGACACTGTGCCGGAGTAGAGAATATCTGTGCCGAGGTTGGAGCCTTGGTTAATCCCAGAAACGACAAAATCGGGAGGTTCCTCTAGGAGAGCACCCAGGGCTAACTTCACACAGTCGGAGGGGGTACCAGAGCAGGCCCAGGCCTTAATCCTGGGGTGAAAGAGATCCCTCACGACTTCTGCGCGAATCGGATCAAACACCGTGAGGCTATGCCCTGTAGCAGAGCGTTCGCGATCCGGACACACGACCACCACTTCATGGCCAGCGATCGCCAGTGTATCTGCCAACGCCCGAATACCGGGGGCAAAGACCCCATCATCATTGGCAACAAGTAACCGCATTTCTCGCCCCCTGAATCCTGAAGTATTGGCCAAACATTACAGTTGATTGCAAATTGCAGCACACTCCCTGAGAAATGTTAACCTCTAAAAGGGTTAAGTGGCGCACTCCGTGGCCCACCCTGCCAAACAGTTTGGACGCACCATTCCTGACAAGACCGCTTTTAGGGATTGACAGGATCGATGGGGCGCTTACTGAACCATCAGTTGAAGGAGAACACTGTGTCTGTGCATCAAAGTCATCCATTCCTCCGTGAAGACCTCAGTGAATACGTTGCCCATTTGCAACTGCACATGGCACTTCAAGCGCGCAATTTGGTGCCCGCCCTGAAACACGCCGGCGACAGCCGTGAGCAACTTCTCCATCAAACCCAAGCTAACTTCGAGAAGCACGTCTCCCGTCAAAGCTATATTGGCTAAAGCACTTTTCCTCTGTGTTCAAAAATCAACAGCTACGCTCCCTAAGCAGCAGTGATCTTGCTGCTTTTTGCGTTTGTTGGTGTGTTGGGGGAGTCGCTTCTGCCACCACTTTGAGGCACACTTGCAACAGAGTACACTAGGGGCGATATTGCTATTTGTAACACTCTTGCCAGCGTTCTCAGGAGGTTTTATGGCCCGGACAGAGTCCACAATGCTTGCCCTTGGTACCGTTGCTCCCGATTTTCAACTGCCCGATGTGGTGAGCGGGCAAACCATTTCCCTCAGCACCTTTGCCGATAAGAAAGCCCTACTGGTGATGTTTATTTGTCGCCACTGTCCCTATGTAAAGCATGTCCAAGAGGAACTGGCGAAGCTGGGGCGCGACTACAAAGAGACAGGCCTAGGAATTGTGGCTATTAGTGCCAATGACGCTGCCAACTATCCCGATGATGCTCCAGAGTCCCTGAGGGCGATGGCCACGGAGCTAGGGTTTACATTTCCCCTTTGCTACGACGAGAGCCAAGAAACGGCCAAGGCCTACACCGCAGCCTGTACACCGGATTTCTTCCTCTTTGATAGCGATCGCAAGCTTGTGTATCGCGGACAACTTGATGACAGCCGTCCCCAGAATGGCCTACCGGTGACTGGAAAAGACTTGCGGGCAGCCATTGATGCCGTGTTAGCCGGTCAAACCCCCAGCGAGGATCAAAAACCAAGTCTCGGCTGTAATATCAAGTGGAAACCGGGGAATGAACCGGCCTATTACAGCTAATCCTGGAAAGGGAAAGAGAGGGGCACTTTTATTGCCGCTTTGCAGTCGTTGGCCTATGTTATATCAATGCCAATGGGTTTGGCCGTGTTGACGCGATTGTTTTTAGGTGTGAGCAGTGAATAACCAACTTTTTTTGCCAGTGCAAATGCAGTCAATGGGGGCTGCCCTGAAAACGGTAAAAGTGGCAATAGCAACGGTGGCGATCGCCCTCGGTCCTTTGAGTCCCAGCCGTGGCCAAGCAGCCCCCACCCCTCCTGTCAACACACCCGCTGAGACGCCAGCATCGCCAACATTACCATCGGCAGAGCCTGTGCCTGAAAGCCCGCCAGCGGCACCCCCCATCCCGCCGTCTGTGAGTCAGCCCCCCGCTGATGAACCCCAAGTGCTGATTGCTGAAGTGGTGGTTGAAGGAGCCACTCCTGAACTGGAGCAATTGGTCTATCAAGTCATTAGCACTCGACCGGGCAGTACCACCACCCGCACGCAACTCCAACAGGATACCAACGCCATCTTTGCTACGGGCTTTTTTGCTGATGTCAATGCCGTCCCCAGCGATACCCCCCTCGGTGTGCGGATTACGTTTATCGTGCGCCCTTATCCGGTACTGCGAGCTGTTCAAGTAGCGGGCAACCAAGTCCTCCCCCAGGAGAAAGTTCAGGAAATCTTTGCGCCGCAAATTGGCCGCACCCTTAATCTCCGGGAGCTACAGGCTGGAATTGAAAAAATTAACACCTTCTATAGGGATAAGGGCTATATTTTGGGTCAAGTCGTTGGCACCCCCCAAATCGATCCCGATGGTGTGGTGACGTTGCAGGTAGCTGAGGGGGTGGTTGAACAGGTCACCTATCGCTTTCTAAATAAAGAAGGGGAGCCCACGAAACAACGTACCCGCGACTTTGTAATTAGCCGGGAAATGGACACCCAACCCGGGGTAGTCCTTAACCAAAAGACAGTGCAGGCAGACTTGCGACGCCTCTTTGAACTGGGACTTTTTGAGGATGTGCAAGTTGCCCTTGAACCCGGCCAGGATCCCCGCAAGGTGAACTTGATTCTCAATATCAAAGAGCGCAATACGGGCAGTGTCTCTGCGGGGGCGGGCTATAGCTCGGCCGCAGGTCTATTTGGAACCGTAGCATTCCAGCAAAACAACCTCTTTGGCCGCAACTGGAAATTTAGTGCGGAAGCCCAAGGGGGGACTGAAGGGGAATTTCTCTTTGACGTTAGCTTCACCGATCCGTGGATTAAAGGGGATCCCTACCGCACCTCCTACACAGTCAGTGCCTTCAACCGCCTGACGGTTCCCTATACCTTCAGTAATGGCCCAATTGATGTTCGTTTGGCCAATGGGGATTCTCCGCGGATTAACCGCTTGGGTACTGCGGTCTTTTTTACCCGTCCCTTTACCAAGAATCGCGATCAGGTGCGTACCGCTTGGACCGGTTCCCTTGGCTTGCAATATCAACGCGTCACATCCCTAGACGGCGGTTTTACTCGCTTTAATACCGATGCCTTAGGCAACTGTTTAACCTTTCCAGACAACGGCGTCTGTCGTGGCTTCAATGATCTGTTTACGGTACAAGCGGCGATTCTGCGGGACTTGCGCAATGATCCCCTGCGTCCCACCAGTGGCCAAGTGATCCGCCTAGGTGTGGATCAGTCGCTTCCCATTGGTGCGGGTAGCATCTTGATGAGTCGGGTGCGGGGTAGCTATAGCTTCTATATCCCAGTGAAGTTTCTGCGCATTGAGGGGCCGCAAACCTTTGCCTTCAATATTCAAGCGGGGAACATTTTTGGCGATTTGCCCCCCTATGAATCCTTTACCTTAGGGGGTGCTAACTCGGTGCGCGGTTGGGAAGAGGGGGCGATCGGTTCTGGACGTGCCTTTGTGCAGGGGACCGTGGAGTATCGCTTTCCCATTTTCAATATTGTGGGTGGGGCGCTGTTTGTTGATGGCGCCAGTTTGCTCGGTACCCAAAGCAGCGTACCCGGCCAGCCGGGGATTGTGCGCGGCAAGCCGGGAGAGGGTTTAGGTTATGGAGCAGGGCTGCGGGTAAATACGCCTTTGGGGAATATCCGCATTGACTTTGGCTGGAATAATGAAGGGCGTAGTGTCTTCAGCTTTGGTATTGGTGAACGCTTCTAGGAGAAAGATCGATGAGCGCAGCCTCTGGACCGACAGCATTGGCGGCAACAACTCAACAGACCCTTGCTGGCACTGCCCAATGGTCAGGGGTGGGCTTGCATTCAGGCCAGTGGGTTGCGCTCACCCTTCAGCCGGCATCCGCCAATACCGGACGCCAGTTTGTACGCCTTGATTTGGAGGGGCAGCCCGTCATTCCTGCTCAGATTGAGGCTGTGAAGTCCACTCAGTTGGCAACGGAGTTGGTGGCCAAGGGCGCTAGTGTGCGTACAGTTGAACATCTATTGGCGGCGCTGGCGATCGCCGGCATTGATAATGTCACGATTCAGATCACAGGTCCTGAGGTGCCCGTGCTCGATGGCTCGGCACAACCTTGGCTAGAAGGCATTCAGAGGGTAGGTGTTGTCCCTCAGGAGGCCCCTCGGCCAGCAGTCCTCTTAAAGGAACCTGTCACCATTTACGAAGGAGACGCCTTTGTCAGTGCTATTCCTGCTCCTGAGCTGCGCCTCACCTATGGCATTGACTTTTCCTATGGGGCGATTGGTCGGCAGTGGTGTAGTTTTACGCCCTCAGAACTAGCAGCGGAGGTCGCTCCCGCTCGCACCTTTGGTTTTGCTGAACAAGTGGACTATCTGCGCAGCCAAGGTCTGATTCAAGGGGGCAGTTTAGAGAATGCCCTTGTGTGCAGTGCCAGTGGTTGGATCAACCCGCCGTTACGCTTTGCCGATGAACCTGTTCGCCACAAGTTACTCGATCTCTGGGGAGATTTAGCCCTCCTTGGGACACCCCCGATCGCCCATTATGTGGCCTATCGCGCCAGTCATCATCTGCATACCCAATTGGCCCGGGCGATCGCCCACCAGAGGGTTTAGGGGCAGCCATTCTCCCCTATGATTTGGTTATATCTTTAATTTGCAGCCGACACCGATCCCTATGCCAACGTTGACTGATTCCCCACCAACCACTGTGCTGACGGTCACTGAGCTACAGCAGTTGCTCCCCCACCGCTACCCCTTTTTGCTGGTGGATCGGATCATTGACTACGTGCCAGAAAAGTATGCTGTGGGGCTGAAAAACGTCACAATCAACGAACCCTTTTTTCAAGGGCACTTTCCGGGTCGCCCCATCATGCCGGGGGTGCTCATTGTGGAAGCCCTTGCCCAAGTGGGCGGGGTTGTGCTGATGCAGATGAACTGGGCAAAGGATAAACTTTCTGTGTTTGCGGGCATTGATAAGGTGCGCTTTCGCCGTCCAGTCGTCCCCGGAGATCAGTTGATTCTGCGGGCAGAGCTTCTTGTTGTCAAACAACAGCGCATCGGCAAAATGCAAGGACGGGCTGAGGTGAACGGTCAATTGGTCTGTGAGGGCGAGATGATGTTCTCGCTGGTGGACTAGTCACAATCAATGATGCAAACACTGATCCATCCTACTGCTGTCATTCATCCCAGTGCTGAACTGCATCCCACAGTTCGAGTCGGTCCTTATGCTGTGATTGGTGAACAGGTGCGCGTCGGCGCCCATACGGAAATTGGTGCCCATGTGATTATTGAAGGGCCAACGGAGGTGGGGGTAGGCAATCGTATCTTTCCGGGAGCGATCATCGGCACTGCCTCTCAGGATCAAAAATATACGGGTGCCAATAGTGCCCTGCGCATTGGTGATTACAACACGATTCGCGAGTTCGTGACCATTAACCGCGCCAATGGTGAAGGGGATGCCACAATTATTGGTAACCACAATCTACTCCTGGCCTATGTTCATGTAGCCCATGATTGCGTGATTGAGGATCAGGTGGTGATTACGAATGCCGCCTCGATCGCTGGCCATGTTTGCATTGAATCAAAGGCGCGCATTGGGGGTATGGTGGGTATTCACCAGTTTGTCCATATTGGTCGCTTGGCGATGGTGGGAGCCATGGCACGGGTGGATCGGGATGTGCCTCCCTATATGCTGGTGGAAGGTCATCCGGCACGGGTTCGTGCTCTCAATCAGGTGGGACTGCGGCGGGCAGGTGTTACAGAGGCAGAAATGCGCGACCTCAAGGAAGCCTTTCGCATTCTTTATCGCCGGGAGTTGCCCCTTGCCCAGGCGATCGCCCAATTGGCAACCCTACCCCCTTCTGAGCATTTAGAGCATCTGCAGCGCTTTTTAACCTATGCCCGCGAAGAGGGACGGCGGGGCTTAACCCCCGGTGGTCGGGCAACGACGGATTAAGTCTCTAGTTGCCACTTGCTCAATGCCATGCCTGCTGTTGTGCTTGTCCATCCCCAAATTCCCCCCAATACCGGTAATATTGCCCGCACCTGTGCTGCCACCCAGACACCGCTGCACCTGATTGAACCCTTAGGGTTTGAACTCAGCGATCGCTACCTCAAGCGCGCCGGTCTAGACTATTGGCCCTACGTCACCTTGTACTGCCACCCCGACTGGGCAACATTTCTGAAAACAGCCCACCGCCACGGCCGCTTAATTGCCTTTGAACCTGCCGCCCAGCAGATTTACTGGGACTTCACCTTCACTGAGAGCGATTGGCTGGTCTTCGGCAGTGAACCCGATGGTATTCCTGCTGATGTTTTAGCCAGCTGCGATGCCTTCCTCAAAATTCCCATGTGGCAGCCTGCTGTCCGCAGTCTGAACCTCTCGGCATCGGTGGCGATCGCCCTCATGGAAGTTTACCGCCAACTCTATTCCTCAACTGCTTGATGACTACCATATCAAAGCGCGCATCTCGTTCCTGATCCTCGCCCTTCCCTTTCGGGTGTAGTTTACGGTTGTACTGAGGCGACGACTAGACTTCTACGATTGAATAGGGAAGGGATATTACCGCCATAAATATAACGTCCACGGGTCAGGCAATGACGGCTCTGACCTAGGTTGCAGGGGAGGATTTTATTGATGAAATCCTGTGGCCTGTAGAGACAATTCTCAACGGGCCAAAAACGGGGCAAAGGAGCACGGGCTTGCCGTTGATTAGATGGCTGAGTTGGCTGAGTTGTGAAAGTGGAGAGAGCGAATATGAATACCTTATCTTCCAGTTCAGTTGCCACCAAACCCCCACCCACTAACGAACGACGCCGCATT
>NZ_DVDW01000046.1:0-49179 GCF_015296045.1 Thermosynechococcus sp. M3746_W2019_013
CGCTTGAGCAGACTGCCGTTGACCAGCGACCATTCGGGAAAAACGATTGGCTGCGGATTTTCACCCACAGTTCTTAGGGAAAGGGCATCTCCATGCACGATATTTCGCTTGAGAATATAGCGCACCGTTTCGCGGCACTGCTCCTTGGTTTTTTCCTTGAAAAGCCGCGTGTAGGCTTCATCGAAAACCGCAAATAGCCTTTGTCGGCACTCCTGGGCGTTGTCTTCCAGAATCTCGATCCCGTAGAGGGACGAAACGGCCAGGACGGCGTAGCGCTCGTATTCCAATTGGCTCTTGCCGTAGCGCTTCTCAACGACTTTTAACTTGCGTTCTAGAATTTCCGTGAGAAAGTTGCCTGTCCCGCAGGCCGGTTCCAGAAAACGCGAGTCAATCCGCTCAGTTTCCTGCTTCACCAAATCGAGCATGGCATTGACAATGGGCCGCGGCGTCAGAACTTCACCGTAATCGGCTATACGTTGCTTTGATTTTATTTGGGGATTCATGACGTTTGAATATCCTTTTCACGAGGGCTAGCTGACTGCTCAGCGTTGCCATCAAGAACCAGCAGTGGCCGAATGGATAATTAAGTGGATAATTAAAAAATTTAGCCCATTTGCTGGTTGCTTCCTTTTGAGGTCCTAGGATGGGACTGTTGGGGACCTACGGCCTTTCTTCATGCCGCTCAACTTTGATCCATAGCGTCGAGGTTGATTTTCTAAGGACCCATACTGACTTGACGAGGACTTTATATGGTCAGCTCTCCTCCCTGTCCCACCCCACTCACCGAGGATATCCATGCTTTTGGTCTTGCTCGCGCCACAATTCAAGGACAGCCACTGAGTGCTGCTGAAGTTGAGGCCATGGATGCCTTCTTCCGCGCCTGTAACTATTTAGCAGCGGGCATGATCTATTTGCTGGATAACCCCCTGCTTAGGGAACCTCTCAAGCCTGAACACATTAAAAAACGTCTTCTCGGTCACTGGGGCTCCAGTCCTGGCTTGGCCTTTTGCTATTTGCATCTCAACCGCATTATCAAAAAGTATCAACAGGAGGTTATTTTTTTAGCAGGACCGGGTCATGGTGCCCCAGGCGTGTTGGCGCCAGTTTACCTTGAGGGTAGCTACAGCGAGATTTACCCCAACATCAGTGAGGATGCCGCCGGTCTCAAAAAATTCTTTAAGCAGTTTTCCTTCCCCGGCGGCATTGGTAGTCACTGCACCCCCGAAACCCCCGGCTCAATTCACGAAGGGGGAGAGCTGGGGTATGTGCTCTCCCATGCCTGTGGGGCGGCCTTCGATAATCCAGACTTGATTGTGGCAGCGGTTGTCGGCGATGGTGAAGCAGAAACAGGCCCCTTGGCGACCTCGTGGCACATCAATAAGTTTCTGAACCCGGCACGGGATGGGGCAGTACTGCCTATTTTGAACTTGAATGGCTACAAGATTAACAATCCCACTATTCTAGCGCGCATTTCCCATCAAGATTTGGCAAGCTACTTCCGCGGCTTGGGCTATGAGCCCTGTTTTGTGGAGGGCTCCGATCGCCCCTCTATGCACCAAGCAATGGCAGCAACCTTGGATGACTGTTTAACCAAAATCAAGGAGATTCAGCGGGCCGCCCGTGAGGAGGGTGTGACCACCCTTCCCCGTTGGCCGATGATTATCCTGCGCACTCCCAAGGGTTGGACTGGCCCGGCAGCAGTTAACGGCCATAGGATCGAGGGGTCGTGGCGATCGCACCAAGTTCCGCTGGCGGATGTGCACACCAATCCCGAAAATCTCCAGCTTTTGGAAAACTGGCTGCGCAGCTACCGCCCTGAGGAACTCTTTGATGAAAATGGCACCCTGCGTCCTGACCTCAAGGCTTTGGCGCCCACGGGTCACTACCGCATGGGCATGAATCCCCACGCCAATGGTGGGCTCTTGCGCAAAGATTTGAAAATGCCTGATTTTCGTCAATACGGTCTTACATTTGACAAGCCGGGGCAAATCGAGGCGGAAAATACCCGTCCCTTGGGGGTCTTTCTGCGGGATGTCATGCGCAACAACCCCACGAATTTTCGCATCTTTGGTCCCGATGAAACCACCTCAAATAAGCTCAATGCGGTTTATGAGGCCAGCAAAAAGTTTTGGATTGCCGAGTATTTTGATGAGGATGCCGATGGCGGTGAGCTGTCCCCGGAGGGGCGCGTCATTGAAATGCTGAGCGAGCACACGCTGGAGGGGATGCTGGAGGGCTATCTGCTCACGGGTCGCCATGGCTTTTTCGCCACCTATGAGGCGTTTGTCCATGTGATTGATTCGATGTTCAACCAGCATGCCAAGTGGTTGAGCATTTGCAATGAACTGTCGTGGCGGGCAGATATTTCCTCTTTGAACTTGCTGATTACCTCAACGGTGTGGCGGCAGGATCACAATGGCTTCACTCACCAGGATCCAGGATTTCTGGATATTGTCTGCAACAAGAGTGCCAAGGTGACCCGCATTTACCTGCCTCCCGATGTGAATTCGCTGCTGTCGGTGGCAGATCACTGCCTGCGAAGCAAAAATTATGTAAACGTGATTGTTTCAGACAAGCAGCGCCACTTGCAGTACCTGACGATGGATCAGGCCATTATTCACTGCACGAAAGGTGTGGGCATTTGGGACTGGGCCAGCAACGATCAAGGCTACGAGCCGGATCTGGTCATGGCCAGCGCTGGCGATATTCCCACCCAAGAGGCGTTGGCGGCGATCGCCCTCCTACGGCAGGAGTTTCCGGAGCTCAAGATTCGCTACATTAATGTGGTGGATCTCTTTAAGCTGCAACCGGAAACCGAACACCCCCATGGTCTGAGCGATCGCGACTTTGATAGCCTATTTACCCTCGATCGCCCGATTATCTTTAACTTCCATGGCTACCCGTGGTTAATTCACCGCCTTGCCTACCGCCGCCACAATCACCGTAACTTGCACGTGCGGGGCTACAAGGAAAAGGGCAACATCAACACCCCCTTGGAATTGGCCATCAATAATGAGATTGATCGCTTTAGTCTGGCCATTGATGCCATCGATCGCCTCCCTGAACTTCAGGTGGCGGGTGCCCATGCCAAGGAAAAATTCCGCAACATGCAAATTGCCGCCCGCAGCTATGCCTACGAGTATGGTGTGGACAAGCCAGAGTTTAGCCACTGGACATGGCCGTTCTAGCTGAATGCCCTAGCCCCTCTCTGGCTGGTTGAGGGAGGGGTTCTGCTTGGCGCACGGGCACTTGGTGCTGATGTAGATAGTCCTTGATCTGAGCGATCGTCAGTTGGCCGTAGTGCAGGAGCGAGGCTAAGAGGGCCGCCTCTGCTTTCCCTTCCACAAGGGCAGCGCGAATATGCTCACAGGTGCCTGCCCCCCCAGAGGCAATCACAGGAATCTCCACTCGCTCGGCGATCGCCCGCGTCAATTCAAGGTCATAGCCCGCCTGGGTGCCATCGGCATCCATACTGGTCACCAATAGTTCCCCAGCGCCCCGCTTGGCCATTTCCACGGCCCACTCTACGGCATCTAGACCCGTGGCTTCTCGTCCGCCGCGCACATAGACTTGCCAGCGGGGATTGTCAGGAGCACAATGGGCTTCGCGTCGAGCATCAATGGCAACAACAATACATTGGGCACCAAAGCGATCGCTGGCCCGATTCACAAGATCAGGTTGCCGCACTGCCGCCGAATTCAGGCTGACTTTATCTGCCCCGGCCCGCAATAGATCCTTGATCATCGTCAGGGACTGAATGCCACCCCCCACCGTTAGGGGAATAAACACCTGATCCGCGGTGCGATAGACAACATCAATGAGGATGTTGCGCTCTTCGTGGGTAGCTGTAATATCTAAAAACACCAGTTCATCGGCACCCGCTGCATTGTAGGCCTGAGCCAGTTCTACGGGATCGCCAGCATCCCGCAGGTTAACAAAGTTCACCCCCTTGACCACCCGCCCCGCCTTCACATCCAGACAGGGCAAAATTCGTTTGGCAAGCATCATCCCTCCTTGTGGCTACTGCACAGTAACACGGCGACCACCGCCACTGACAAAGACAATGGGACGCCCCTCCCCCATCGGTTCCCAACCCACATCAAAACCACTGCGCCAAGCAATCCCACGGGCAGCTCGAAAACAATCAAAGCCATCGGGACGCACAAAGAAAACCAAGGAATACCGCGCTGGTGAGAGGCGATCAAGAACACGGCGAAAGTTGGAGCTGGGCTTTTCCAGCGTGTTGAAAAACTCCCCACCAAGGCGATCGCGGGGCTCAAAGCGGGTTTGCAGAATGGGTTTCTCTCCTTGGAGAACCAGACTCAGGCGTACATCGTAGTAGCGGGTACTGTAGCGAAAGGACGCCAGTTCTTGCTGAATTTGATCGGGGGATGCAAAGGGGTTGTCACTAACGTGCCTTAGGTGGCGATCGATGGCCTCACTGGCTTGATCTGCCTCAAGGGGCAGGACGCGATTTTCGCGGCACTCAAAGAAATACACCTCCTTGCGGGTTTCGCGGGCAATGGGGGTGCGCACAAGAGCAGGAGATACTGCTGCCGTCAAGCTAGCAAAGAGGCAAACGAAGATCATCACCCCCACAGTATTCGTGAGGACATCGAGGAATGAGTCCAGATTTTGACTGGGGGCTTGGACTTGGGGACGGGGGCGCGATCGCTTCATGCAGCCGCAATACTTCAACTTCTTCTAGGTTATAGGTTATCGGAATTCTCCAACGCTGGTTTCAGCCCATCTGATAGAGTGGCAATTGAATAGACGCAGTGATCAACTCCTCCTGCCTATGGCAATGCTAAAACCACACCCCACTCGTTCCCTCACCTACCCAGCCTACGATCGCGGGGTTGGCAAACAGGGTCGAGTCTTGGTGTTGCTCTCAATCATGACGGTATTTTTGCTGGGGGGCATTGGCAGTCGCTTGGCTTACCTGCAAATTGTTGAAGGCGATCGCAACCGCCAGATGGCCGATGAAAACCGCATTCGCCTGATTCCCAAACCGCCGGAGCGGGGAAAGATTCTGGATCGCAAAGGGCGGATCTTGGCCGGAAATAAGTTCTCCTACTCCGTCTTTCTCTGGCCCCTTGCTGCTAAAAAGCCGGAGTGGCCGCAGACGGTGAGGATTCTCTCGCGGGTGCTCAATATCCCCGCCAGTGAGATCGAGGCGCGGGTCAAACAAGCGGGGGTGAATTCCCCTTCGTTGATTCGCATTGCCCAAGGGATTAACCAAGGGCAAATTGTTGCTCTCGAAGAACACCGCAATTTGCTGACGGGGGTCGAAATTGACCGTGAAGCCCTGCGCTTTTATCCCCATGGTGAAACGGCGGCCCACATCATTGGCTACATTGGGGAACTGAATGAAGAGGAACTGGCGGCGCGGCGAGATCAGGGCTATCGCCTTGGGGATGTTATAGGCAAAATGGGCGTGGAAGCCACCTATGAAAAAGTACTGCGGGGAACTTGGGGCGGTCAGCAGGTGGAGGTGGATGGCCAAGGCAAAGTCATTCGCATTCTTGGGCAAAAGGTGGCCCGCCCGGGGAATGATATTATGCTTTCGGTGGATTTAGACCTGCAAAAAGCGGCGGAAGCGGCCCTAGGGAGTCGACCGGGGGCGATCGTGGCGATGAATCCCCGCGATGGTTCGATTCTTGCTCTGGCCAGTTACCCTGCCTTTGACCCCAATTGGTTTGCTCGCCGTATGACCCAAGAGCAATGGGATGAGCTCCAGCGGCGGCAATTTCCCTTTGTCAACCGTGCCCTCCAAGGGTTTCCCCCCGCGAGTACGTTCAAAATTGTAACAACGGTGGCGGCTCTAGAGTCTGGGAAGTTCCGCCCTGATACTGTTCTCATGACCTATCCTGCTCTTTATACAGGGGGCTTTGCCTTCCACGATTGGAATCGGGCAGGCTTTGGGCCTTTGGGCTTTGCGGGCGCCTTAGCTTGGAGCAGTAACACCTTTTTTGGTCAAGTTGCACGTGCCATTGGTCCTGAAACGCTGATTGAGTGGGCACGGCGCTTTGGCATGGGCACCAAAACGGGCATTGACTTACCGGGAGAAGCAGCGGGCTTTGTCCCAGATCCCCAGTGGAAGCGGAAAACCTTTGGCGAAGGCTGGTACGACGGCGACACCTTAATCACGGCCATTGGCCAAGGGGCGTTGCAGGTGAGTCCGGTTCAAGCGGCGGTGATGTTTGCCGTGCCTGCGAATGGGGGCTACAAAGTGCGTCCGCACCTGATTGCTTCTGAAAATCCTGATCGCTGGCGACAGTCATTGAATTTGAAGCCTTCTACCGTACAAGTGCTCCGCCAAGGCTTACGACAGGTGGTGACCAATGGTACAGGAGCGGCTCTGAATATTGCCGAGGTGGCGATCGCCGGCAAAAGTGGTACAGGGGAAGATCCACCTCGGCCTAACCACACCTGGTTTGGCGCCTATGCCCCTGCCGAGAACCCGGAAATTGTTGTTGTGGCCTTTGCCGAAAACTCAGGGGGTGGCGGTGGGTCTGTCTGTGGCCCCATGGTCCTCAAGGTGATTCAGGCCTATATGCGGATTCGCGATCGCTAGAAGATTGTCATTCCCCAAGGTTGCGCCTAGAATTTGAAAGAATGGATGTGATGGGATGAATCATGATCGAGCAGCGCGTCATTGCCCTTGGGCTGACACTGGGTCTATTGACAGCGACCTGGGGAACTCGCCAGAGTGTTGCCGAAACTGTGCCAGTCGAACCAGAAGCGGCTGCACCGATCCTTGTGAATCCTGTTCAACCAGTGGATAGTGAGCCTCTTGTGTTCTCCACAGAACCCGTGGATCCACCCCCCGGTAGTGAACCCCTCGAAAACCTTCAGCCCACCCGCGCCATTCCCATCGTGATCCAAGAACGCTCCACAGGCTGTCAAGCCATCGTTAGCGAGAGCATTCCCCACAACATTTGCCAAGCCCCAGGTCCTCAACCCCCCACCACCCCTGCCACCCGCCAACCCTCTGCTCCAGTCTTCCATCGCCCTGTGGTTGCTGCCAACCCAAGAAATGTTTTGCCATCTGCCCAAGCGGCTGCGCCCGCCTATGTACGTCAGCCTTTTCCAGGAGCGAATCCCTTGCGTTGGCTGACCGTCAACCGCGGCCAACTGCTCTTTCCCTTGCCGTTTCCGGTGCCCATTACCTCAACCTTCGGCTGGCGCATCCATCCCATTTTTGGCGATCGCCGCTTCCATTCAGGAACAGATTTGGGCGCTCCCCAAGGAACACCCGTGCTGGCGGTTTTTGATGGCCGCGTGGTTGAGTCCAACTGGCTAGGGGGCTATGGCCTCACCGTCATTTTGCAACACCCGCCAGAACCGCACCAAACCCTTTATGCCCATCTCTCCCAGACTTTTGTCAATCCTGGCCAATGGGTGAAGCAGGGGGATGTGATTGGCCTGGTGGGAAGTACAGGCAACGCCACAGGGCCGCACCTTCACTTTGAAATTCAGGAAATGACCGCCCAAGGGTTGGTTCCCGTGGCTCCCGAAGCGCGGTTAGAATTGGCCTTAGCCCAATTAAAGCGGGCGATCGCCCAAGCGCGTCAGCAGTCGAATCGCACCTAGGTAGGACACCAATGGTTATTGCGACCTCCCCTCACACCGAGAATCCCCTATTGCGGGGCGATGGTTTTCCCCCCTTTGATCAGATTCAGGTGAGCCATGTTGAGCCCGCCCTGCGCCAACTGTTGCAGGAACTCACCCAAGAACTAGAAGCCCTTGAGCAATCCTTTACCCCCACGTGGGAAGGGTTAGTGGAACCCCTAGAACGCCTCAGCGATCGGTTGGATTGGACCTGGGGTATTGTTAGCCATCTTACAGGGGTCAAAAACAGTCCTGAGCTGCGTCAAGCCTACGAAGCAGTTCAACCCCAAGTGGTGGAATTCTACACCCGTCTGGGACAATCGCGCCCCCTCTATGAAGGCTTTAAGGCACTGGCTGCCAGTCCAGAATTTCAGAGCTATCCCCCCGCCCGCAAACGCATCGTTGAAGCAGCCATTCGCAATGCCGAACACAGTGGGGTTGGCCTCACCGGTGCCGCCAAGGAGCGCTTCAATGCCATTCAACTGGAACTGGCGGAGCTATCTACCCAATTCTCCAACAACCTTTTAGATGCCACCAAAGCCTTTCGCCTCAAGCTCACCCAACCCGATGAAGTGGCTGGACTTCCCCCCAGTTTACTGGCGCTGGCTGCCCAAACCGCTCGCCAAGATGGCATTGACACCGCAACTCCAGAAACAGGGCCATGGCACATTACCCTCGACTTCCCCAGCTTTGGCCCCTTTATGCAGCACAGCCAGCGGCGGGACTTGCGGGAACAGCTCTATCGTGCCTACATCTCCCGTGCCAGCAGTGGTGAGTGGGATAATCGGCCAATTCTTGAGCGCATCCTTGCCCTGCGCGTCGAAGAGGCCCAGCTTTTAGGATTCAACACCTATGCTGAACTCAGCCTTGCCAGCAAAATGGCAGACAGTGTGGCCAGTGTGGAACAACTCCTTGAGGAACTGCGCCAAGTCAGCTACAGTGCTGCTGCGCGGGAACTGGAAGAACTCAAAGCCTTTGCTGCTGCCCAAGGGGCACCCGAAGCCAATGCTCTGCAGCACTGGGATATTCCCTATTGGGCAGAACGTCAGCGGGAAGCCCGCTTTGACTTCAAGGACGAGGAACTACGCCCCTACTTTCCTTTACCTCAAGTGCTTGAGGGTCTATTTGGCTTAGTGAAGCGGCTCTTTGGGGTGACGGTTGTGCCAGCCGATGGCCAAGTCCCCGTTTGGCATCCCGATGTGCGCTTTTTTGCGATTCTAGATGAAAACAATCTAACGATCGCCCACTTTTACCTTGATCCCTATAGCCGTCCTGGCGAGAAACGCGGTGGTGCCTGGATGGATGACTGCCTGGGTCGCGCTAAATATCGCCTGCAGGGAGAATGGCGTACCCGTTTACCCGTTGCCTACTTAATCTGCAATCAAACGCCGCCTGTGGATGGCAAGCCCAGCCTGATGACCTTTAGTGAAGTGGAAACCCTCTTCCACGAATTTGGCCATGGTTTGCACCACATGCTGACACGGGTGGACGAAGCGGGCGCTGCCGGCATTAACAATGTGGAGTGGGATGCCGTCGAACTCCCCAGTCAATTTATGGAAAATTGGTGCTACCATCGCCCGACCCTTTTTGGCATGGCACGCCACTATGAAACCGGGGAACCTCTGCCAGAACACTACTACGAAAAACTGGTTGCCGCCCGTACCTATCGTGCAGGGAGTGCCCTATTGCGGCAGTTGCACTTTAGCTTGTTGGATTTGGAGCTGCACCACCGCTACCGACCAGAAGGGGGAGAAACCCCGCAACAGGTGCGCGATCGCCTAGCACAGACAACAACAATTTTGCCCCCCCTGCCAGAGGATGCTTTTCTCTGTAGCTTTAGCCACATTTTTGCCGGGGGGTATGCTGCGGGTTACTACAGCTATCTTTGGGCAGAAGTTCTCAGTGCCGATGCCTTTGCTGCCTTTGAAGAAGTCGGCCTAGACAATGAGCAGGCCATCGCTGAAATGGGACGACGCTACCGCGAAACCGTGCTTGCCCTTGGCGGCAGCCAACCCCCCCTGGAAATTTTCAAAGCCTTCCGAGGCCGCGCACCGAGCACCGAACCCCTACTCCGGCACCGCGGATTATCACCTTAGTAAGGAATCAACCGACTTGCGAATCTCTCGGATGTCGCCAATCACAAGGGTTTGCACCTCGGTATTCTTGAGGTTGGAAACAAGTCTTATCGTCAGCTTATGCTGCCTATCCTTGATTTGATTATTCAGCTTTGCCGATACAATGCCGATACAATTAAGCCTTTGCCTGGCTTCGTTTCAGGGTTTTCAACAAGGATTCACGTTGGTCACTTTGTTTATGTAAGATGAAGAGCTTATGTAAAAGGTGCGACTCATCCCGTATCTGAAGCTAGGGGCTTGCAGCGGCCTGTTTTTACTCAATCCGGTGGTTCTGTAACTGCTCCTGTGAGTGTCTGAGTCAGGAGCGTGATCTGTGCTAACTTCTGCTTGGCAAAGCTCAAAAAAGCTCAAAACATGATGCAATGGTTCCGGCAGGTTGGTTCCTCGCGTCACATCGTAGGGGACAAATTGCCAAGAAGCCGACGGCTGGAGGCACAGGTTAGTCATTGTCTTTTGAATGTCTTTTGAATGCCTCCAGTGTTGACAACACCGAGTCCGGGTGAATTTTCCAGAGGTTGCAGGCATCCTATGGGGTGCGCAAAGTGGATAAATCTTGAGTAGTCTTACCATGCTGCTTAGGATTAAGATATGGGGGCATGACTTGCAAAGGGGATGGAGGCATGAGAATTCTAATCGTAGAAGATGATGATCGCATTGCCAGATCCTTAGCTCGGGATTTACGCCACCAGCACCATATTGTTGATGTTGCTCGAGATGGGCTAGAAGGCTGGAGCTATGCTGAGGCGGGCAATTTTGATTTGATTTTGCTAGATCTGATGTTGCCAAAATTGGATGGCGTGACTTTATGCAAGCGCCTACGCCAAGCCCACTCTCCTGCATTGATTTTGATGCTCACAGCCAAGGACACAACGGAAGATAAGGTGATTGGCCTCGATGCCGGAGCCGATGATTACTTAGTGAAGCCTTTTACCTTAGAAGAACTCTCTGCCCGCATTCGCGCCTTAGCCCGTCGCTACCGTGAGCTGGCTCCCCCCTGTCTTGTGTATGGGGACTTGGTGTTGAATCCTGCGGCTCAACGGGTAACGGTACAGGGACAGCCCTTACATCTTACTCCTAGGGAATATGTTCTTTTAGAGTATTTTTTGAACCATCCCCACCATGTGGTGAGTCGTTCTGTCTTGAGAGATAAGCTTTGGGAATTTGACGAAGAGTCAGGGGAGAATACCATCAAAACTCACATTACCAACTTGCGCCACAAGCTCAAAGCTGCTGGTTGTAAGGCGATCGCCATCAAGAATGTCTATGGCATGGGGTACTGTTTAGAATTCCTAGATTAGGCGCAATAGCCATGTTTCGTTCCCTCCGCTGGCGCTTGCTGTTATCTAATTTACTGACCTTGGCGGTGGTGTTAGGCAGTTTTGCTGCAGCGGTGCGCGTTGCCTTTTGGCAGAGCCTACGCCAACAACTGACCGATCGGCTAACTGCACTTGGCCAAGGGGTCATGGCCAATGTTGAAATCGAAGATCGTCATTTTAAAGTAACAGATGATCTAGACTTGGCGCAGTTGCAGCGGCAACAACAAGCATTGCAGTGGTTTGATTTACGGGGTCGTTTAATTGCGCAGCAGGGAATCAACGTGCTAGCCTTGCCCCTCGATCCCAAGGCGACCGCGCAGACGCAAGTAGGAGATCCAGGCATTCAGGCAGTCACCCTGCCGATCCTCAATCCTGACACCGGTCAACAGGTGGGATATGTGCGCATCAGCCAATCGTTAACGGCCTTCGAGGATACCATGAGGCGCTTGGATTGGGGCTTAGGGGTGGGGGTAATGGTGAGTTTGGCCGTGAGTGGTTGGGGGATTTTGTGGCTGACCCGCCAAGCTATGGGACCCATTGAGGCCAGCTTTGAGCAACTGAAGCAGTTTACAGCCGATGCTTCCCATGAGTTGCGCAGTCCCCTAATGGCGATCGCCAGCAATGTGGAGGTTTCTCTTAAGTACGCTGAGGGGATGCGCCCAGAAGACCGTGAGGCGTTGATGGCTATTGGTAGCGCAACCCAACAAATGACTCGCTTGGTAGAAGATTTGCTGCTGTTGGCCCGTGGCGATCGCAATGCACCTCTCCCTACCAGTTCTGTGAATCTCTCCGATTTAGTGAGAGAACAAGTCGCTTTTTACCAGCCGCAAGCCGCAAGCCGTGGTCTGGTCTTAACCGCAACTATTGCCCCCAATTTGCAGGTGCGCGGTGACCGAGAACAGTTAGGGCGCGCTTTTGCGAACCTCCTGCAAAACGCAATTCAATACACACCTGCTATGGGACATGTCTACGTCGAAGTAAGGAGCGATCGCCACACCGTTTACATCCTAGTCAAGGACACTGGTATTGGCATTGCGGCTGAGGATCTGCCGCAGATCTTCAACCGCTTTTGGCGGGCAGATACAGCCCGGCACTACGATGAAGGCGGCTCTGGATTAGGTCTGTCCATCACTCAGGCCATTGTACAGCGTCATGGCGGCACAATTACTGTCAGTAGTCAACTGCAACGGGGCAGTTGCTTTACTGTGAAGCTTCCAAGACAGCAGAAAGTTCTGGACTGATTCCACCTACATAGCTATCACTCTTGATCCTCATGTTCCTCTAATGCCTGAGGCTGGCTGAAGTCCCTTTGCGAATGTTTGCGCCGCCGGTACCGTGTAGAAACAATTAAAAGAATGCCTAGCAACCCCAGGGTAACCAAAGAAGCAATGCTGCGGGATAAACTCAGCCCCCCCTGAGTAAGGGGCTTCGTCAGGAAATCACCAAAGGTGGCCCCAAATGGTCGGGTCAAGATAAAAGCTAACCAGAATAAAACAATATCATTAACCTGAGTGAAGTAATGTAATGCCATGATTACACCAATAATCGCCGCGGTTAGCATGGCACCTGACAGGTAACTCAGTCCTAGATTAGTGGTGAGATAATCTCCAAAAGCTGTACCCAAGCTATTGGAAAAAATAATGCATAGCCAGTACATTAACTCAATGTCTTGCCTGACAATGGGATAATAATTCAAATTGCGTTCCCGAAAGTACCAAATGCCAAAAGTCACTAGTAAACCCGTCACTAGGATGAAAGACCCCTTGGCATAGCCAAGACCAAAGGAGCGATCCATTAAATCAGAAACTTCAGTGCCAGCCGTTGTTGTTCCCACGATCGCTGCCCAATAAACTGCAGGATGATATTGCCTGAGTATGGATATTTGCAACCATAAAATGATTGCCAAAATTGAAAAGGTAATGGCAAAGCTTGTGTAATAGCCCAATCCAAGGGACATAGAGAGATAATCGCCAGCAGTTTCCCCCAGAGTCGTGGCCAAAATTTTCATGATCCAAAAATAGAGATTGACCTCGGCAACTTTATTGTGTTGTCTCATCACGGTTTCTCCGAGAATGATCTGAGTTTAACAATAAAGCAAAGAAAAGAGAGGAAAGCATCAGAAGCAAAAACTCTTTTCCTCTCTTCTCTCTTACTTGAGTAGCCTAGTTATTCTGCGGCACCCGAATACTGCCTGTGGGGGCAGTGTCGTGTGCAGCTTCCTGACCCAATGGCTCCGTCTCTAATACGCGGCCATTGCCGGCATCAACCATGACTTCCCGCTGGCCAATGATCACCTTGTAAACGACGCTCCCATCTTCGTTGTCTAGGGAGATACGACTCACATTGCCAGGAGTCACCTGGCGGGCGATCGCCTCTGCCTGTTGCGGGGTAATTTTGGCTAGGCTTTTCAGTTGAGCGTCTTCTTGTTGTTCTTTACGGGCCTCCTCCATTTCCTGATCTTCACCGCGCCCCAGTTGTGCAGTCATTGCTTGCGGCAAGGTTGCCATCTGGGGGTGGTTTTGGCGGGCAAGGACTTTAGTTGCCGCCATACCAGTTCCTGAAAGACCCAGCAAACCGAGGGTAAGTAAAGCGAGTAGCTGTTTCATGGGAATGATTCTCCAGTAGATCAACTTCAGCCTTCCTTAGAGAAGGTAAGCCTACTCTAGAAATCAAGTGTCAAGAAAGTGTCAAGATGCCAGACCAACTAGAGGGGCGATCGCTGATTGACCGCTCGTTAATCCTAATTCATGTTGCCTGAGATACAAATTTTCAAGTCACTGCAATAGAGCCACCTTGCCTAGAAATTATATTGTCCCCTGAGGGGGGATGTTCTAGGGGTCTCAATCTAGTTAAGGTAAGAAAGATGTTTTATCAATGGGGTGTACAAAAACAGAATTGGTAAATCTACTTACGATCTTGCTTAAAAGTTGGGATCTCCAGATTTCCTTAGACAAGCGGCGACAATCTGATCCAGCTATCTCCTGGTACGACCACTGCGAAGCGCCCAGTATGAGCGGTCTGGCTTGTTAGTTAGTCCCTGTAATCAGTTTACTGAGCAATTCGTCGGTAACGTCGTATTTTTTTTAGTAGGTTCAGGAGAAAGGCATGAATCGCGAGCTGTTGCTACAAAAAACTGTTCAACCCATTGACATTAAAACGTTGGATGTGGTGCCCTTAGTGGAGGCCATGAGTCACATGGCCTTCCAAGCACGCAACTTGGCACGGGCTGCCAAAATCTATGACGAAATGCTACGTGATCCGGATTGCGCGATTATCCTCTGTCTGGCAGGTTCTTTGTTTAGTGCAGGTCTAAAGTTAGTGGTCTATGATTTGATCTGCCATAACATGGTGGATGTGATTGTTTCCACTGGGGCCAATATTGTTGATCAAGATTTCTTTGAAGCATTGGGATTTTATCATTATGTGGGTGATCCGCTGGCGGATGATGAGCTGCTGCGCCAACACGGCATTGATCGCATCTATGACACTTACATTGATGAACATCAACTGCGGGTTTGCGATATGACCATTGCCGAGATTGCCGAATCGCTGGAAAAGCGCCCTTATTCTTCACGGGAATTTATCCAAGAAATGGGACGCTACCTGGAACAAGGCGGCACTGATACGCCCTCAGTGGTATTGGCGGCTTACCGGCATCATGTGCCCATTTTTGTTCCAGCCTTCAGCGATTGTTCCGCAGGTTTTGGCTTAGTTCATCACCAGTGGAATTCTCCGGATGCTCATCTGACGATTGATTCAGTGCGCGATTTTCGCGAGTTAACCCAATGTAAACTGGCGAGTCCATCCACGGGTTTGGTCATGATTGGCGGGGGAGTTCCCAAAAACTTTGCCCAAGATACGGTGGTTGCGGCGGAACTGCTGGGGTTCGATGTGACGATGCACAAGTACGCGATTCAGGTGACAGTTGCCGATGAACGCGATGGGGCGCTGTCTGGTTCAACCTTGCGGGAGGCCCATTCCTGGGGCAAGGTGAACAAGAATGTTGAGCAGATGGTTTTTTCGGAAGCAACGATTGCCTTCCCTCTGATTGCGGGGTATGCCTATGGCAAAGGTGGTTGGCGCGATCGCCCAGCCCGGCAGTTTGCCCAATTATTTAGCCAGCCGTCCGCCAATCTATTAGCTCTGTAGCAGTCCCCCGCGCTAATGCTATGGATATAGCAGAGGACCTCCAGCAGTTCCTCTGCTTTTTGTATAGTAAGAATAATTATTATTTTCACTACACGACTTACGCCGCGATCGCGACATGCTGACCGCCTCCCAACCCTTGCCTGACTCCCTTGAGCGGATTGTCCAGCGCTGCCAGTAGATGGCGGAACCGAAGCGGCGCTATGAATATTTGCTTTCGTTTGCCAAGCGCCTACCAGTGTTTCCCAATGAGCAAGCAGAAAATAAGGTCCCCGGCTGTGTGTCTCAGGTGTATCTGACTGCCAGTTTGCAGCAGGGAAAGGTGTTTTTTTGAGGGCGACTCCGACTCGCAACTAACCACGGGATTACTGGCGCTGTTGGTCGAAGGATTAAACGGGTTGGCTCCCGCAGAAATCATCCAGTTAAAGCCTGATTTCATTCGACAAACTGGGCTGGATATGAGCTTGGCTCCTTCTGGTGCCAATGGTTTTGACAATACTTTTCAAACCATGAAACAGAAAGCACTGGTCGATCATCTGGCTGAGACTTGCTCAGCAACTTGAGGATTTATTATCTCCAACCCAGTCATGTAGGTCTATCCAGAATTTAGTGGGCCTTTCTCAGCGTCCTATTCCTGTGCCACTGAAAAGTGCAGGGGAAACTTAGGCGGGCAGGGCAGCAATGACAATCTAAGACAATCTAAAGATGGGGGGAGTTTGAACAAATACTGCATTATTTCCTGAAACGGGGGCAAGGCTGATTGCCATGTTCCACAGTCTGCCCTTAAGATAATTAAAAAAGATATCGCGTTTGTAAATTTTTATTACGATGCCTCAACAACTTCGGCGCTGGTTTTGCCAAATTGGCTTGGTCGTGGTGCTTATTAGCTTCTGCTGGTTGGGGGCGATCGCTCCTGCCCATAGCTTCAACAATCCAGAGTTGTTGCCCGCTGAGCCTACCAATGTCGTTGACTTAGCACAGATTCTGACACCCGTTCAAAAAGAACACCTTGACAGCGAACTGGCAGAATTTGAAGCACAGACGGGCTGGAAATTGCGCGTCCTCACCCAGTACGATCGCACCCCCGGCTTGGCAGTGCGAGATTTTTGGGACTTAGACGATCGCAGTATTCTGCTAGTGGCCGACACGCGGGGCGGCAATCTCTTGAACTTCAATGTTGGTGACACTGCCTACCGCGTCCTCCAGCGCACCTTTTGGGTCGAATTGCAAACCCGCTTTGGCAACCAATACTTTGTCCGCGACAACGGCGAAGATCAGGCCATTCTACAATCTCTCCATGCCATTGAAACCTGCCTTGCCCAGGGAGGCTGTCGTGCTGTGCCGGGATTGCCCCAAGAGCAATGGCTCCTTACCCTCGCCACCTCGATCTTTGGCGGCATCATTTTGGGATTTGTGGCTCGTCCCCGCCGTGCCGATGCAAAAGTGGCTTGGAAATGGATTCTCCTCTTTTCGCCGCTGTGGGGGATGCTGTTCTTTGCCTTTGGCCTTGGTCCTGTTTTGGTGCGCACCCAAGAATGGCTACCCGTTCTGCGCAATGTTGCCGGTTTTGCCTTAGGTGCTATTGTTGCCTTTTTGATTCCTGCGCCCAGTGGGCCACCGCTAGTACCTGAGGAATAGGCACCTTTCAGTATCTGGATTGGAAAATCGCGTAGGATTGGGGTTAGCTACACTGCAATCTTGGTTGGGGAGCCCATCCTGTGCCATGAACAGTCATCATTCCTCGCGTCATCATCATATTGTCGGCATTGTCAAAGGCCCTGGCGACAGCGGTAACGAATACGTCTTTATTACTGCTGATATCCAGCCGGTGCGAATCGGTGAATTTGTCTATTACGAGCTGAGCCACTCCCCCAGTGCAACCTCAAACTCCCATGATGGTGCTGTTCGCCAAGTCTTGGGTAAAATTACTGGCTGCCGTCTGATTGAGCATCTGCCGGATCGGATGTTTGCCGATCACGAACTGAATCCTGGTGCTGTGGCTGCTCTCATTGGTTTTACCTGTGAACCGTCGGAACTCTATGAGATGACCGTAGAAGTTATCGGCGAATTTCATAAGGTCTTTGGCTTTAATAATTTGCGGCGGCTGCCCCTGCCCGGTGCCAAGGTCTATTTAGCGGAAGATCAACTGCTACAGGATGTCCTCAACAAGAAAAAGCCAGAGATGCCGGGGGCCGCTCATATCGGGTCGCTCTTGTTGCGCGAGGAGGGTGCGGTTCCCATTGCCCTTGATGTCAAAGAACTGGTGAGTACCCATGTGGCCATCCTTGCAGGGACAGGGTCAGGAAAATCCTATACCGCAGGTGTGTTGGTGGAGGAATTGCTGTCCCCCAAAAATCGGGCAGCGGTGCTGATCCTTGACCCCCATGGGGAATATGACACCTTGACCCAAATGAGGGGAAACTCAAAGTTTCAAGGGGAAGATGGCTATCAACCCCAGGTGAAGATCATTAGACCAGAAAACATTAAAATTCGGGTCTCCTCCCTTGAGTTTTACGATATTCTCACCCTCCTTCCCCAGATGAGCGATCGCCAGCAGGCCATTCTCAAAAAAGCCCACGATGAAGTACGCCGCCAGTATCCCGATCGCCATTGGAGTACCCAAGATTTGATTGCAGCGGTCTATGAGGTGGATTGCGTTGAAGATGAAGAGGGCAAGGTCAAGCACGGTTCCTCTGCCGATGCTTTGGCTTGGAAGCTGGAAAAAATGCAGCGCTCCGACTATTTCCATGCCTGGGAACACTTACCACCAAAGGAGTTATTCACCCCCGGCCAAGTGACTATTCTGCAAATGAATGAGATTCCCCTTGAGGAGCAGCAGGTCATTGCCACAGCAATTTTGCGCCAAACCAACCATGCCCGCATGAATACCCAAAAAGGCCGGGTCTGTGAAGACGATGAGCAATACCTACCTTACCCAGTGTTTATTTTGATTGAGGAGGCCCATCGCTTTGCCCCTGCCCATGAACCTTCGCAATGTAAGCGGGTGCTGCGCATGATTCTCAGTGAAGGCCGTAAATTTGGCCTGGGGGTGGGACTGATTACCCAGCGTCCGGGCAAACTCGATAGCGATGTTCTCTCCCAGTGTATGAGCCAGTTTATTCTGCGGATTGTCAACCCCGTGGATCAAGAGAGCCTCAAGCATGGCGTCGAGGCTGCTGGTCGAGATTTACTCAGAGAACTGCCCGCCCTCAGTAAGGGGCAAGTGATTATTGCGGGGGCCTGTGTGAATACCCCCGTCCTCTGCCGGGTACGGCAACGCTTGACGACTCACGGGGGTGACACGCTGGATGCTCCTGCCCTGTGGCAACAGTATTTTGATAAACACAAACAGTTGGAGCGTACAGTGGCCACAGCAGGCGCAGCACCCCGTCCTAAACCGCAAACCGCTGGCAGGAGGTCACTCGAATAACTAATAACTACCCGTTGTCAACTCTAAAAGAATGCGCTAGCTTAAAAGTAGCTCTTGCCAAGGGGCTGAAACGGCTTCGACGTCCTAGTGAAAGTTGGGCTGTGATGCAGGTCGAGAGTGGACTATCTCTCGTTAATCCAAAGTCCAACCTAAAAGTAACTGCGAACAATATCGTTCCTTTCGCTCGTAAAGCTGCTGCGGTAGCCTAAGACCTCTAAACAGGTTCGAGCACTCGTTGTCCGACTCCGTTAAGGGCAGCGGGTTAACCCCAACGGATGCGCTAGGCAGTTCTCTCTGGTGGACTGTTTAGCAAAGACTCTACCAGAGTATCCTACTGTTCGGGATAAGGAACAGTCCCCGCCTGAGGGTCAAAAAGGCTAAGCCTGTGAAGGAGCAGTCGATGAATAGCTAGGGCGGACACGGGTTCGACTCCCGTCAGCTCCATCATCTCCCATTCAAAAAATTCAGAATACCTTGGGCGATCGCCCGTGCCATTTGGGTTCGCCAGGTTGGATTCTGGAAATTGGCAGCATCCTCTGCGCCCGTCACAAACCCTGTCTCGACAAGGGCAGAGTCCATTGAGGTATTGCGGATAACGTAGAATCGGGCTGAGCGTACCCCGCGATCGCGAATATTCAAGGAACTGAGAATACTGTTGTGAATGGCAACGGCGAGGCGGCTGGAGCGTCCGGGGGCAAAGTAGGTTTCCAATCCACTCACATCGGAGCGAGCGATGCTAATGGCATTGGCGTGAATACTGACAAAGGCATTTGCTCGTGCCCGCTCGGCAATGGCCACCCGAGGCGCCAAGTCTAAATCAATATCTGTAGTGCGGGTCATAATCACCTGAACACCTTGCTGCTGCAAAAATTGCGAAACTTGCAGGCTGATATCAAGTACAATATCCTTTTCGCGAATGCCGCCAATGCCAATGGCGCCGGGATCGCTGCCGCCATGTCCAGGATCAATGACCACCACAAAACGACCCCGAGGTACGGGCTGACTGGGGGGCTGGGTTGTGGTTGTGGGGGGGATATCAATGGGTGTTGGGGCACTGGTGGGCGAGTCATTCACCCCTTGGATTTGCACCACAAAGGATTCCGCAGAGAGGGGACGAGGTCCAAGGATGCGAAAGTTGGGCGCTGGTGTCAGGAGAATAGAAACCGTTTGATCATCCTCTTGGCGAAATTCAATATTGCTCAGGGGGCTACCGGTGACAACCCGAGGTTCGCGCAGGTTACCGTCCAACTGTGCTTGCCGTAGGCGAATGCGATAGCGATTGCCTTCCCAGCCCACGCTATAGAAAACGGTGCGATCGCCCTGAATCAGCAACTCTCGTCCTCCCAAGTCAACGCGCTGGATGGTTGTGACCGGGGTTTGCGCACTGGCCGCCGGAATCACACTAGGTCGTTGGGGGCGTGGCGGAGCCGTCGGCGGGGTAATTGCCGTGCTTGAGGGCACAATCACGAAGCCATCATGACGGGGAGTCACTTGCCAATCGGCATCTTGGGCGTCAATATCGAGGGTGATTTGGACTTGGCGATTGCTCTGGGCACGGATTTCGGCGCGGATGCGATCCCCACCAAAGCGGCGCAGTTCCAAGCGCCGAGGACTAAAGTTGCGAATGAGTTCACTATTGCTAAGGAGGATTTCCATGCGATCGCGCCACGGCCGGCGAATGGTGTAACTTCCTTCCGCCAAGGGGCGATCGGCAAACACTAGAAAACCTATTCCATCGGCACGCCAACTCCGAATTTGCAGGGGCTCTGTGGGCGGTACCGAAGGGGTGGAAGGGGAAGACGGTGGGGGCGGCGTCGGTAGCGAAACGGGTTGTTGCTGGGGTGTGGGCAGTTGCACCAACCAGTTATTGGCTGTGACTCCCCGAAAGCGCACCTGCTGTGGGTCAATTGTAAAACCCGCCGCATATTCAACCACAATCCGCGTGGTTTGGGGGTCAAACTGGGCAACCCGCACTTGGCGAATGGCACCACCGTAGTTTTGACTGATTGGGGGGCTACCGAGAACGACACCAGGCAAGTCAATGACAAGGCGGGTTGGGTTATAGACCAACTCAGCACGGGGCTGAACAGCGCGTTCGGTGCGAATTTCCAGTTGATTAGTGGCAGGGTTGAGGCGCCACAATTGCAGATCCCTGGCTGTAGCTGGCTGAGCCATAACCCATGCGGCGGTGGGTGCCCATAGACAACTCACCACAGCTCGAAATTGCCAAGAATGCCACGGTTGCTCCATTCCCTTTCCTCCACCAGCGATGCGCAATCCCACGGTTCAGTTGGCTCGCCAACCCATGCCCTCAAACGTGCTCAGCATACCTGATCGGGGATAGGTGTGTGAACTGGCATACCCTGCGATTTAGTTTTGCGCGATCGCCCTGCATCAAATTCAAATTTCAGCCTAGTTGCTTCAAGCTCACTTAGACGCACACCGTCCTCAATAAGTTCTGCTATTGCATGATCCAGCGTACCTGTCCGTAGTTTCTCAGGGAAAGTGTGTTCGGAGGAGTGGATGCCCAGTGGTCGCACCCACGATCGCCTGACATGGATCGTTATGCCAATGGTTGGCTTTACAGTCAGTGCCCTGACCCGCGATTGGGTTTGGGGGGCAATTGCCAGTAGCAGCTTTGGCATTGGCGGCTTTCTCCTCAGCCCTGATCTAGATACAGTCTCATTACCCTACTACCGTTGGGGCTGGCTACGGATAATTTGGCTGCCCTATCAAAAGATGTTTTGCCACCGCTCCCTTTGGACCCATGGCCCAGTAGTGGGAACCCTTATTCGTTTGCTGTATCTCAGTTTTTGGCTGGGGTTAGGGCTGGGACTGATTGCTGGCGTAGCCGCCTGTACGGGTCATCTCACGGGACTACAGGAATGGCTGCATCACTGGTGGCGAGTGGATTGGCGCTGCGGAGTCGCGATCGCCCTTGGCCTAGAGCTATCGGCACTACTCCATGTCACAAGCGATTTGGTGGTTTCCCAGTGGCGACGCTGGCACCGCTAGTGGTGGTGTGTACGGCAGGGAGGTGGACTAATCGAGCGATCGAGCCAACCCACTGCCTGTTGGAGATGCGCCAGTGCCTCAGCATCATTTTCCTTGAGAAGATAGACCAGAGCGGCAGCCGCTTGTTCGAGGGCACGGGCACGGCGATTGCCTTTGAGGCGATGCCAATCTTCGGGAGCAATCCTAACCGCGTCAAAAAGAGCAGTAGCCAGTTCTTTTGTACTGAGAGTGGTTTGCACGATGACTTAAACGATATCCAAAGAGACAACTATTAGTTTAACTAGTTTAAGTTTAACTAGTTTAAGGAGTTGTCCCCTGCCCCTAACGCCCCTGGAAATGGAACCTTACCCTTGAATGGTCACGTCTAAAATAAAGGCAGGTGCATCCCGCCAAGGAGAGATCGTGATGGTAGCAAAAGTCACCCGCTCCCGCCCCGCATTGATTGTGCTGGCTGTTATTGGCCTTGCCTCGGCTAGTACAGCGGCATGGCTAACCTTGAATCCTCCTCGGCAGGGAGATCCAGTTCTCAATTCGGCGGAAGTTGCCCAGCAGCAGGAAACTCAAATCTTTTGGGTTAAAAATGAAGGGGACACCTTCATGTTAGTGCCTACAACAGTACGGATTAATACCTCGGCAACACGGCCAGAACTCTCTATCCGATCGCGTCTGGAGCGGCTTTTGGCGGGGCCTGCCAATCAAGATGTCACCACCGGCATTCCGGAAAATACCCGTGTCAATTGGGTAGAAGTCAAAGCCGATGGCATCCATATCGATCTCTCCCCAGAGTTTACCAAGGGCGGGGGGAGTGCTTCGATGCAAGCGCGCTTAGGGCAGGTCTTGTACACAGCAACGGCAAGTGATCCCAAGGCACCGGTTTGGATTTCCATTGGTGGTGAACCGCTCCGTGTCCTAGGGGGTGAGGGGCTAGAGGTGACGCAACCGATGACCCGTCAAGACTTTCAAACGGCCTTTGCCCTCCGCATCCAGTAGTGCCAAGCAAGTCCAAGAAGCATGAGATCACACCCCGCTACCCCCACTTGCACTTCGACCCAAAAGACCAGCCCGAGACAGCCAAGTAAACCCACAACCGCAAGCCAGCGGGGGAATTGTCGCTCCTTCAGTTGCAGTGCGGCAAGGTTGGTAAGGGCGTAGTCAATCAGCATGCTAAAGGGACTAAAGGACCATGTAGTTTTCACATTGCCAATGGGGATCAATAAGCCAATCCCCCCACTCCCAGTGAGAATGGCAGCGACAGGTTGTTTGCCTTGGGGTGGCATCTGAGCTCAAAAGGAGAATCCCCAGATTCACTTGAGCCGATCGGCGGAGCCCCAAAACCACCACGCCGGTCAAGACCGCCAGTAGCCCCAGAGCAGCCATCACTTGCCAGCGCCTGCTGCTGTCTTTTAGGCCCAACCTTGGAGGAGATAAGCCACAGACCCAAGGGCGGCAGTGCCGAGGGAACCGATTTGGCCACTAAAAACATCCACCCTGCTGTAAAGCCGAAAAGGGGAGTGGTACCCATAGTCGTCAGTGCCCCCCACTCACAGGATGGGAGACAGCCAATTGGGCACTCCTGAGGCCGTTACACAATCGCTGCTGCTAGGATGAGGGCTATCAACACCCAAGAGCCACTGAGGTCGGTGGCGATGCCTAAACTGACAAACAGGCCCGTACCAATCATTGAGCCTGGACCGTTAAAATTGCGCCCCAAAGTCCCAGTTCGCGTTTGAGGATGGAGGTAGCTTGAGAACTAACGAACGCCTTCTAGCCTAGAGGATAGGGACGGCGATCGCTATAATTGGAGCAATTCTTAGCACTCCCACAGGTATCCGGATCATGGCCAGTCCAGAATCCCCTAGCAACCAACCCGACGACCTATTAGAGAGCATCATCAGTGATTTGGGTGAGGTGGACGGCCCCCCTGCACAGGGTATTGATCTCAACTCCCTGACGGCTGAATTGGAGTCCCTCACCCTTACTGCACAACAGCGGGCGATCGCCCACAACCAATCCCTACAGGCGCAAATTAGCGAGCTCACTGCAGAACTCAACAATGTTCAACAGCAACGAGATCAACTGAGCCAAGACCTGGAGCGCCTTCAGCAGGCGCATGAAGCCCTCTTGGCTAAGATGAACGAACTAGGGGCACAGGTAGCAACCCCAGCGATAGAAACAGCCCCTCTAGAGGCGGAAATTGCCCGTCTTCGCGAAGAAAATGACACCTTGAGCGGCCTGCGGCAAAATCTTGAACAGGAACTGGCACAGGCTCTCATTCAGCAGGACGAACTGCAGCAGCAACTCGCGACGTTGCAACTTCAAGCCTCCCAAGTACAGGAACTGCAAGCTCAGCTAACTGCCCTGCAAACCGAAAAGGCGGCTCTGGAACAGCAAGTGCAAACTCTCCTAGCTGCTGCCCCAGCGGCGCCTTTGGAGGATACGGCACTCTTAGGGAAGTCTCCCAATGCAGACCTTGCTCAACGCTTGGTGGAGGTGACACGGCAACTCACCCAAGTGGAAGAAGAGCGCGATCGCCTGCACGAGGAACTTTCTCAAGTCCAAAACGAACTGCAGAGCCTACAGCAGGATTTAGAAGGATTGCGCAATCAATCCTCAACCGTTGTGCCCACCGACCTCACCCTTGCTGCCCAGGAAAATCACCGCCTGAAGCGACAACAACGGCGACGCGACACAGTGCTTTGGATCAGTGGCATTGCAGCAACTGTGGTTTCTGCCTTGAGCGTCAGCTTAAATCTCCCTCAACCCCTTGGCCGCATTCTTCCCCCTGTTGCTGCCTTAGCGGTTCCTGTGATCACAATGCTGGCCGGTGGGTCAACCCCTAGGGAAAAGACTGCTTAGGCGATCCCCCTCTGGGCTAAAATTTTAGGGCAGGGACGCTTTGCTTAGGAGTTTAGATTACCGTGGCCAATCTCAAAGCTATTCGCGATCGCATCAAAACAATTAAAGATACCCGCAAGATCACTGAAGCTATGCGCCTTGTGGCGGCAGCAAAAGTTCGCCGTGCCCAAGAGCAAGTAATGGCGAGCCGTCCCTTTGCCGATCGCTTGGCCCAGGTGCTCTACAGCTTGCAGACTCGACTGCGTTTTGAGGACGTGGACTTACCGCTGTTGGCAAAGCGCCCTGTGAAGACGGTGGCGTTGCTGGTGGTGACGGGCGATCGCGGGCTATGCGGTGGTTACAATACCAACGTCATTCGCCGAGCCAAGGAACGTATCCAAGAACTCGAAGCTGAGGGCCTCAAATACACCTTAGTGATTGTTGGTCGCAAGGCAGCTCAATATTTCCAGCGCCGCGACTATCCCATTGATGCAGTCTATTCTGGCCTAGAGCAGATCCCCTCCGCCAGTGAAGCCGGTCAAATTGCCAGTGAACTGCTCTCCCTCTTCCTTTCGGAAACGGTGGATCGGGTGGAGCTCATCTACACCAAGTTTGTCTCCCTCATTAGCTCAAAGCCGGTTGTCCAAACCCTGCTCCCCTTAGATCCTCAAGGGCTGGAAACCGCCGATGATGAAATTTTCCGCCTGACAACCCGGGCCTCCCATTTGGAAGTCAACCGCGAGAAAGTGACCTCGACCCTGCCTGCTCTACCCCCCGATATGATTTTTGAGCAGGATCCGGTGCAAATTCTCGATGCCCTACTGCCCTTGTACTTGAATAACCAGTTGCTACGGGCACTGCAAGAGGCCGCCGCCTCAGAATTAGCAGCACGGATGACGGCAATGAACAACGCCAGCGATAATGCTCAAGCCCTGATTGGTACCCTGACCCTCTCCTACAACAAAGCGCGTCAAGCCGCCATTACCCAAGAAATTCTCGAAGTGGTGGCCGGTGCTGAGGCTCTGCGCTAGGAGTTGACTTTTGAAGCTCCTTTTTGTTTCCACTTCGGTTGGCCCCCTAGGCACAGGAAAGGGGGGCGGCGTTGAATTGACGATCCTCAATATGGCTCAGGCCTTGGGCGATCGCCAGCACACCCTACACATCCTTGCCCCCAAGGGTTCTCACTTGCCAGTAGCGGCAACCATTGAAGAAGTAGCGGGAAACCTGCAAGTGCCAGCGCAGCATCAAACCCGCGATCAACCGATTCTCCTGCCCCCCAATAGTGTCTTAGCCAATATGTGGGCACGGGTGCGGCAGCTTCAACAGGACTTTGATGTCATTGTCAACTTTGCCTACGATTGGTTGCCCTTTTACCTGACACCGTTTTTAAGCCGTCCTGTGGGGCATCTGGTAAGTATGGCCTCAGTCTCCGAGGTCATGGATCAGGCGATCGCCAGTGTCATTGACAAGTATCCGGGAACCATTGGTGTCTATACCCGTACCCAAGCGGCCACCTTCCCCTTTGGCGATCGCTGTGTGTGTTTAGGCAGTGGCCTTGATCTTTCGCTTTATGACTTTTGTACAGAACCAGAGGATGCCCTTTGCTGGCTGGGGCGGATTGCTCCCGAAAAGGGACTCGAAGATGCGGTTGCCGCTGTCAATGTCACTCGCACCCCCTTAAAAATTATGGGACAGTTGCAGGATATAGATTATTGGCAGCGCATCCAAGCTGACTACCCCAATGCCCCGATTGAATATCTGGGATTTTTCCCCACCCGAGAAATGCAAGCCCATCTGCGGCGGTGTCGCGCCCTGTTGCTCACCTCCCGTTGGGTTGAGGCCTTTGGCAACGTGGTCATTGAGAGCCTTGCCTGTGGCGTTCCCGTCATTGCCTACAATCGTGGTGGGCCGAGGGAAATTATCCGCGATGGCCAAACGGGGTTTCTCATTACCCCAGATTCTGTTGAGGCTTTAATTGCCGCCATTGGCAAGATTGATCAAATTGAGCGGGCCGCCTGTCGGCAGCAGGCAGAGCAGGAGTATAGCTTAGCTGTTTATGGGGATACGGTGGAGCAATGGCTCCAGCGGATCGCAGCTTCCTTCCGTCCTAAATCAATAAATGTTGCATAGCAAATTCCGTGCTCCCCTATACAATAGGCAAGGTGCTAGCGGAGATGACACCTGAATGAGCTGGGTTCTGTTCCAAGGGACAAAACGGGGACGCTCACCCTTGCTCATTTCCTTTACGATGGCCACGATCGCCAGTGGGGGTCTGGGAGTCTGGTTTTTGCGGAGTTTATCACCGACACCTATTGCGCTGTCAGAACCAATGCCTTTACCGAATGCCGTTCAGCTCGAACGACCGCTACCCCGGCGGATTTTGGATGGCCGCGATCCCCTACTGGCAACTGTCCCGAAGACAGCCCCTCAGCCACCGATGGCTGCCTCTACCCATGCCAAGGCAATGTTGCCCCCAGTGGCTTTGCAACCCGTGCCTCCGAGCCAAGGCCCTGCCCCTCAAGTACGGGTGGCGATCGCCCGCGATCAAAGTCAACTCATTGTTGGCACCGCAGTCGCCACTACCGTCACCAATGATCAACAGCAGGTGATAACGCACCTTGCTCCTTCCCAGGGAGTTGTGGTAACGGCCCGCGAGGGTATGTTGCTCTGGAATGGTCAACCCCTTGCCCCCTCCCTGTGGCTTCGCCCCAGCAATCAACTCACCTTTGTTGGCGATAAATGGTATCGCGGTATTGTCCGCCTCATTGCCCAGGGCAATGCCATCACGGCTGTCAATCAAGTGGACTTAGAAGAGTACTTAGTGAGTGTGGTCGGTTCAGAGGTCTATCCCGACTGGCCAATGGAGACCCTAAAGGCCCAGGCGATCGCCGCCCGTTCCTATGCCCTTGCCCACATGTTCCAGCCCGCTAGCCGCTTTTTTGATCTGGGGAACGACGAACGCTGGCAAGTGTATCGCGGCATTGAGACGGAGTGGAACACCACTCAAGCGGCAGTGCAAGCGACGCGGGGTATTGTTCTCACCAAAAGCGGCCGCATCATGATTTCGATGTATGCCGCTACCGACGATATTGTGCGGGAGGTCTTTGGCGGGCGTGGCATGAGTCAGACAGGCGCCTATGAGTTGGGCAAGCGCGGTTACAACTATCTGCAAATCTTAGGCGCCTACTACCCAGGGGCAGGTTTGTCCCAAATTCGAACCCAATAACGATTTTTCACCGCAGTAGAGGGTGCCTATTTTGAATGTCACTCAGGAACGTGCCAAGTCGGGCGATCGCCAGGGTGCCCGCTCCTGTGGCAGCACAAGAAAACACAAATAGAATAGTGCTCGGAGTGGGTGCGCAGTGTGGCAAGCTGTAAAACGGATAGGCAAAAATCTACAACCATAGTGAGATTGTCTCCCAAAGCAAGGAAGAGCATTCCTAAATTTGGACCAATACCGTCGTCATTGCTAGGCTCTCAATTATGGGGTGTATCGAGGAATTTATTCAACAAACTGCTGCGCAAAAAACCCATCCTGCCTTTGTCCAGGGATGGCAAAAACTGGCGCTGAATCAATGGAAGTACAAAAACCATCAAGCAGCCATCTCCGCTCTCAATCATGCCCTAGCAATAGATCCTAACCTAGCAGAAGCTTGGTATCGTTTGGCACTGCTCAGTGGTGCTGATAGCGATTTGCAACAGTGCCTTAGGGCCTACGAAAGAGCCATTGAACTCAGACCCGACTGGCAAATTGGCATTGATTTTCTCAAATCTCTAAGTTATCTCCTCTACGTTTACAAAGATGTAGAAGAGCTAAATGAATGTCGCCAAAAAATTAGGGAATCGATATCCGATTTCTATCAACGGTTTCAAAGCTTCCCTTTGGATCAGAAGAAATATCTGTATCAGTGGTTGGGGATGCTGGGGACATTTTTACTGCCCTATCAGGGGGATGAAACCCGCGATCTGCAACAAAAATACGGCCGGATGGTCCATGAAGTCATGATGAGTGTTATTCCATCTGCCCAGGAACGGCCACAGATGCCAGCCCTTAAGGCCAATGAGCCACTGCGGATTGGGTTCGTCTCCGGTCACTTTTTTGAGCATACGGTTTGGAAACTGATGCTCCATGGCTGGCTCAAACATCTCGATCGAGAAAAGTTTCAGATGTACGGTTACTATGTGAGGGATTTTAGCGATCGCTGCACGGAGCAAGCAAAAACCTACTGTCATCGTTTTGTCATGGGCAGCAAATCCCCTCAAGAATGGTTTGAGGAGATCCGCGCTGATCAATTGCATTTAGTGATTTTTCCCGAACTGGGGATGGATTTAGAAGTGATTCAGATTGCCGCTTTAAGATTGGCCCCTATTCAATGTATGTCTTGGGGGCATCCCGACACCTCTGGCCTGCCCACAATTGATTATTTCCTCAGTAGTGAGCTGATGGAACCAGCCGATGGCGAAAAGTATTACGCTGAAAAACTCATCAGGCTAAAAAACTTGGGGATTGCCTTTAGTCCTATGCCGCCAGACTCGCGATCGCCCATTACCCGCGAGGAATTTGGCCTCAAAAGTGATGCGGTTATCTACGGCTGCCTCCAGAGTGTCTTCAAGTATCTGCCACAGTTTGACTATGTCTATCCAGAAATTGCCGCAGCTGTGGAAAATTGCCAATTTGTCTTTATTACCCACTTTATGACTAAAAAGAGCCGCCAACGGTTTGAACAGCGCCTAGAACGGGCCTTTGCTGCCAAAAATCTTGACTATAGGGAGTACTGCTTTTTCTCTCGCCCCTTAAACCTCTATGGCTTCACCTCAATGTTGCACTGTCTGGATATTTTCTTAGACAGTTTAGAATGGTCAGGGGGCAATTCAACCCTAGAAGCGCTGTACTATGCCCAAGTACCGATGGTAACCACACCGGGACGCTTTATGCGGGGGCGGCATACAGCTGCTATTCTGACGCTGTTGGGGATACCCGAGTTAATTGCCCCAGATGCGTCTGCTTATGTTCAAAAAGCGATCGAACTGGGTCAAAATGCTGACTATCGCCAGTGGATTCGCGCCAAAATCCAAAACAATCTCCCAAACGTGTTTGAGGATCAGGCGGGAGTGCGCTCCCTTGAGGAGTTTATTTGTGCTGCGGTGCAGGCGTTTTCCACCTCTGGCCGCCTCCTATAGGTGCTTCCGATTGAGAGCAAGATAATCAACCTAAGACAGCTTGGGCGTCCCTTGTAAGGCGGTGACAATCGCGAAGATTAAAAATAAAGCACCACCGCCCAAAGTCAGTGTCCGTTCTGAAATGCGCCCAGCTAGCAAGCCGCCACCCAAGACAGCGATCGCGGTACAAATCCCGTGGCCAGCAATGGCACCGAGGGCAACACCGAAGGCCTGGCTAGCGGCAGCAAGGGTAATTGTGGCAATTTGGGTGCGATCGCCCCATTCAGCCATAAAGGTTAAACTAAAGGCTTCCACAAATGCTGCCCAAGCAGGGTTACTGCCCCAACGGCTGAGATTGGCTTCCGCTTTTTCCACTGTTTCCACTGCCGCTTCACACTCGTCCTCACAGGGACTATTCCCCATCCGCCAGCCTTGAATCAGCATCTTGAGACCAAAAATGGTGAAGAGCAAAATCGTGGCGGAAACGGTGAACTCTCGGGGTAAAAGTTGAAAGACCTTGCCCACGGCCACTGAAAGCACTGTCATCACAATTAGAGCTGCCCATGATCCTAGGAAGACCCACCGCTTGCTATGACGAGTTGCCAAAATCATGGCAATAAAGAAGGTCTTGTCTCCTAGCTCAGAAATTGTGATTAGGGTTAGCCCCGCAGTAAAAGCCGTTAGCATAGGAAAAGATTCAAACTTTACCATCCCCTACAGTACCACGCTGGCATGACTGCACCGAACTTGACTGCTATTTTGAATCAGATTGATTTACCCCTCGATTGGCTAGGCCTACGTTACGTTGAGGAAATTGTCACGACTCGCAGTGCTCGGGATGGACATCCTGAAATGAACCAGCGATCGCGCCAACGGGGTGTCATGGTAGAGGTCCTTGTGGATGGTCAATTTGCCTATACAGCAACCCCAGATTTGCGCCCCAGCGCCATCCATGGGGCGATTCGGCGGGCCTATCAACAGGCGAAAACGGCCGCCCATTGGCGGGTCTTTAACTTTACACCAGCCGCGCGGGGCAAGGGCAAGGGGCACTACCGATCGCCCCAACAGCAACCCTTTGATAACCTTTCAGCGGCGGAGTTGAATTACCTACTTCAGGATATTTGCCATAGCCTGAAGGTGAGTGACGAGATTATACAAACCCGCGCCTTTGTCCAAACCGTAGAGACCACTAGCCAGTGGTTCAGCAGTGATGGCGGTCAAATTGAACAGCAGTTTTATCAAGTGCTCACGGACATGAGTGCTACGGCTCAGGGGCCAGGGGTCGTGCAGCAACGGACAGATCACGGTTGGTTAGCCCGCTGCTATCAAGGAGGGCTAGAGTGGCTGAGTGCTGATCAGTTGAGGGATCGCGCCCGTCACATTGGCGAGCAGGCCGTTGAACTCCTCAGGGCCCAAGAGTGCCCAGAAACAACCACAACGCTGGTCCTTGCCCCCGACCAAATGATGCTGCAAATCCATGAGAGCATTGGCCATCCCCTAGAACTGGACCGCATCTTGGGGGATGAGCGCAACTACGCCGGCGGCAGCTTTATTCGCCTTGAGGACTTTGGGCAGCGGCAGTATGGTTCCCCCCTCTTGAATGTGACGTTTGATCCCACCGTTAGCGGTGAACTGGCCAGCTATGCCTTTGATGACTTGGGGGTGCCGGCGAAACGCCTCTATCTGATCAAGGAAGGACGCCTGCTGCGGGGTCTAGGGAGCCTTGAAAGCCAGCAGCGCGCAGGGGTTGATGGTGTGGCCAATGCCCGTGCCTGTTCTTGGAATCGTCCCCCCATTGATCGTATGGCCAACTTGAACATCGAGCCGGGGACACAATCCTTTGATGAGATGATCAGCAACATCGAGTCAGGGGTATACATGGCATCCAATCGCTCTTGGTCAATTGACGATTATCGCCTCAAATTTCAGTTTGGCTGTGAATATGCCAAGCTGATTGAAAATGGCCGCCTGACCCGCACACTGCGCAATCCCAACTATCGCGGCACGACGCCAGAATTTTGGCAGAGTTTGATTGCTGTGGGAGATGTCTCCACCTTGGGCCTCTTTGGCACACCGTTTTGTGGCAAGGGCGAACCCAATCAAGCCATTCGTGTCGGCCATGCTTCACCGGTATGTGCCTTTGCCAATATCCAAGTCTTTGGTGGTGGCTAGGGAATGGGCGAGGTCAGACTCGAACTGACATGGGGAAACCCCGCTACATTTTGAGTGTAGTGCGTCTACCATTTCGCCACTCGCCCTCAGACTTATTACTATACCATGCTTTACCATGCTTTAGGACGACTCAGCCAGCTCCAGAGTGTGACAAGCGCGATCCACAAGGGTCTGTAGGGCGCCGAGTTGCTCAGTGTGCTCTGAGTAGTATAGGTTGGCATTGCCGCGATCGGTGTCCTCCCAAAACCTTGGCTCAGCTTGGCGCAGGCGATCGCAATTTTGATGAAAGAGGCGCTTGAATTCCGACAGGCCCAAAACCACTGCATCCTCCACCATGTCCTCAACAATCCGCTGGGCAAACTGGGGTTGCTGCCGTGCCAAGTAAAAGAGAGCGAGCCCCATTTGCAGTAGGCGCACGCCTGTACTTTTGCCATAGGGGCGATCGCCATTTTGGGGTAGGCGCAGTTCCGGCGGATTATCCAAACGAAGCATTTCCTCAAGGAGTTCCAGTTGTAGTCGCTCCTCCCACCGCTGCTCATTCACGAGGATTAAGACCTTTTTGAGCTCAGCGGCAAAGACATCCACAATGAAATAAAGGGCAGGACTACTTTGCGCCAACTCATACACTTCATTGCCGTAAGCCCGCAGATGATTCACACATTTTTGGGTGAGGTGGGGGCGCTGGTAATGTACCAGACTCTCAATAAACCGCCGATAGTGAAAGGCTAAGTTATAGAGGTTGCGTGCCTCATTGTGACGATTACCGTGTTTAATGGCAAAGCGCATCATGGTATTGAAGCGAATAATGATTAAGTCCAGCAAAATGTCATCGCCTCTACTGAGAATGTGTTGGGCGATCGCGCACATCTGGGAGCCACACAACGATGCTAGGGGAAACTGCCCCTCCTCCAAAAAGCGCACATAGGCATTCCCTAGGAGCCGGAAACACTTTTGCTCGTAGAAGGTGTGGTTCTCTTCAATCTGGCTAAATTGATCAAACATGGTCTTGAAGGCAATATCCCCCTTCACCGCACCACTCAAGCGAAAGAAATAGTCTGGATAGTTCGGCTTGCAACTGATATAGTCCTGAAGCAGTTCACTGACAGCGCTAATAATTTCTGCTTGCGTCCCACGAAATGCCACATAGGCCAGCAAATCGTCCAATTGGTTTAGGCCGGCAATGAGGTAGGCGTGACTACGGCGCAGAAACTGGGGTTGATAGGAGAATCTATCCCTGAAGATGACGGCAAGTTGACTCATGTAGCGAGACTGGTGGCGGTAAATTTGCTGCACCACGCTTTCCGGTTGGATCGACTGCAGGATATAGAAAATGTAGGGCAGCGCCGTCAAAATGGCTAAGGGCAACAGTCCATACAAATTCAAGAGAATGCTGCCAACGGGCTGCCTCCCCAAGTCTTGCAAAACCTTGATGTAGAAGATATGAGCACCTCCCAAAACTAGGCTCCAGACATAGATCAGGCTGATCCAGTCCTGCATGTACAGTTCAGTAATCTTGGGGATATTTTGGGCGGCAATGGAAATCACAATAATCAACGTGCCAAGGGTGAGGCCGATGACTGACAGCCACACCTCTGGGGCAAAACTGGTGTCAAAGGTGCCCGCAACTGACCAAGCAAAGAGGGTTGGAGCAGTGCGTTTGAGGTGAGCTACGACGACCTGAGCACCGCTATCTAAAAGGGTAAGGGCGGCCAGACTGACAGCAAAGGCCACCAGCGATCGCGGCAGATGAGGAGTGGTCAAGCACCAGCGGTGGAGTTTCTTCAGCATCTATCTCTTTGGGTCAATGGCCTCCGCTCCCGACTATGGCACACCAGTGGGCAAATTTTTTGTTCCCCTTTGAGATCTTGGAAAATTCATGCTAGTATAGTGTTCCTGACTTGGGCTTGTAGCTTAGTGGATTAGAGCGGCTGACTACGGATCAGCAGGTCGGGGGTTCGAGTCCCTCCAAGCCCGTTGAGTGAAACTATACTAAACATTGATAACTATAGAAGCATCGTTTTTTTATTGATATTCAAATGAAAAAGGGTGACCGTAGCCACCCTCCGTTACATGACTTATCGTTTCTTAGCGATCGCAGAGTTCCTAAACCACCACGGTTTTCTGAGTTACTTGCTTCAGTTCACCCTTGGCGTATTTGGCGGCATAGTCATCGAGGCTGAGTTGCTTGATTTTACTGGCGTTACCCGCGGTACCAAATTGCTGATAGCGATCGGCACACACTTTTTGCATGTATTTAATAGATGGCTTGAGGAAGTGACGAGGGTCAAATTCCTTGGGTGCCAAGGCCAGAGCTTCGCGCACCGCGGCGGTAATGGCTAGGCGATTGTCGGTGTCAATGTTGATTTTGCGCACACCGCTTTTGATGCCTTTTTGGATTTCTTCCACGGGCACCCCGTAGGTTTCGGGAATTGTACCGCCGTACTGATTGATGATGTCAATCAATTCTTGGGGCACCGAGCTAGAGCCGTGCATCACCAAGTGGGTGTTGGGCAAGCGGCGGTGGATTTCTTCCACGCGGCTGATGGCGAGGATTTCGCCGGTGGGTTTGCGGCTAAATTTATAGGCACCGTGGCTGGTTCCAATGGCCACTGCAAGGGCATCCACTTGGGTGCGCTCAACGAAGTCCACAGCCTGATCGGGGTCGGTGAGGAGCATCGAGTGATCGAGGGCACCTTCAAACCCGTGACCATCTTCAGCTTCCCCTTTACCGGTTTCCAAGGAACCAAGGCAGCCCAGCTCGCCTTCCACAGAAACACCAATGGAGTGCGCGACTTTTACCACTTCACTGGTGACAGCCACATTGTACTCGTAGCTGGCGGGGGTTTTGGCATCGGCTTCGAGGGAGCCATCCATCATCACACTGGTAAAGCCATTGCGAATGGCGGAGTAGCAGGTGGCAGGCTCGTTACCATGGTCTTGGTGCATCACGATGGGAATGTGGGGGTAGGTTTCCACCGCAGCCAAAATCAGGTGACGCAGGAAGTTTTCCCCAGCATATTTACGGGCACCCCGCGATGCTTGCAAAATCACGGGACTGTCGGTTTCGTGGGCCGCCTGCATGATGGCCTGGATTTGCTCCATGTTGTTGACGTTGAAGGCGGGGATGCCGTAGCCATTTTCGGCTGCGTGATCTAGCAGCAAGCGCATGGGTACGAGTGCCATAGGGTGATGTCCTCCTTAGTAGAGCGGATGTATCGCTTCGTTAACCTTACCGATAATCTTATGCTATGTTTGCTCGTTTATGTTACAGGGCAGCGATCGCCGGCCTATTGAGAATACAACCTTTTTCTATAGATAAGCGGTATCCAAAGAGGCTAGGGCTCAGAAAGTCTCGCGTACGGGAACTTCAATGCCGTTAATTACCGGTACCGGAATCCCCCGCGAGACATGGAAATAGATCCAATCCTCCAAGAGTTCGGCAAGACGCCCGCGGCATTCAAGTACGGTCTTGCCATTGGTCTTGACCCCCTCAAGGTCAGGAATTTCACCGTAAATCAGACCATCCTCTGCATTGAAGTGATAAACCGCCCGCTCCAGAGCCGCATTCATATAGTTCGACAGCGACATCCCTAGGATTAACCTCCTGAAAGGTAGGCAGCAACAGCAGCAGCGGTTCGATTGCCATGTTCGACGCGATCGCCCAAGGCCACCCCCTCCGCATAGTTACTACACAGGAAAAGCCCAGGGGTGTGGCTGAGGGCATGGGTCACCTGCTGCCACTGCTGAGGGTAGCCCACAAGATATTGGGGAATCGCCCGTCGCCAAACTTTCATACCGAGTAATCGTGCCTTGGCGGCGGGTAAATCAAGGAGGCGGGTCAAATCCTGCTGCACTTGCTGGACAATGGCTTCTTCCCTAAGGCTAGCCAAATCAGGATCCGTGGCACCGCCAATAAAACTTGTAAAGACTTGCCAGCCGGCGGGGGTGCGTTGGGGAAAAAGACAGGACGACCAAATGGTGCCAAGGGTACGGATGCCCTGGCCACGAGGAATCAGTACGCCAAATCCGGGGCGTACACTGCGTCCCAGTCCCGCGGGGTAGGCCAAGACCACACAGGCCACGGTGGGATAGGGGATGGCAGCCAAAACACGGGCGATCGCTGGCTGAAAGGGCGCTACCAACGCCGCGGTTTGATAGGCAGGCGTTGCCAAGACCACACTGCGGGCCTGCCACGTTTGCTCACCACTGCGCAGCAGATAGCCACCATTGGGTTCTGGGGTGATTGCTTCAACGGGGGTTTGCAGGTGAACCGGTGCCTTCAATTGTTGGGCGATCGCCCGCGGCAGAGCAGCCAAGCCTTCCTTAAAGGAGCCCAGTTCCCCTGGTCGCATTTGCACCTCTGCAGGTGGCCTTGGTTTAGGAGGTTGTTGGCGCCGCAGGCGCAGGGCGCCGGCAATGAGCCCACCCCCTAGTTTTTCCAGTTGGGCAATACGACGAAAAGCAGCAGCGGCACTCAATTGTTGCGGATCACCGGCGTAAACCCCAGAGACAAAGGGGGCCACCAGTCGTTCAGCCACCTCTTGCCCCAAATGGCGACGGAAAAATGAATTAACCGACTCATCCCCACTGCCCAGATAGGGGGGCACAAACCCCAAGGCACCAAGGGCTGCCCGCACTTTTCCCCAAGGGCTGAGTAAATTTGAGGTGGCCAAAGCAAGGGGACGGGTGGGTTCGAGGGGGTAGAGTTCCCCCCGCCAGTAGATGTAGCGCGGTAGGTGGCGATCGCCCCGAATTAGCTCTGAGTGCAAGCCCACCTCAGCAATGAGTTGTAGGAGGGCAGGGGTGGGTGCAAAGCTATTGGGACCCAGTTCCCAGACAAAACCCTCCGCCCCTTGGGTCGTGATATTCCCCCCCAGGCGATCGCTAGCCTCTAAAAGAACCCCACTGTACTGCGGGGCGCTCTGCTGCAACCGCCAAGCAACACTCAGGCCACTGAGACCACCCCCAACAATTGCGACATCTACCTCCATCACCCGTTTTGCTACCCTCCAAAGTGTTTAGGATCGCTTAAACAACGAGTCGAGATAGACCCGTGCCGTGCGGCGATCGCATTCTCCATTTTGCAGCAAAAAGAGTGACAGTGCGGCCACAAATACGCGATCCTGATCCCAATCGGGATGCCGCTCGAGGTAGTATTTCAGGGTTTCGTGTAGCTCCTCTGGAATCTCGGCAAGAATACTAATCGTGGCTTGCGCGTTCATACCGTCAGTTACCTCAATAAAAACAAAATTGCAGGCACAATCAGCTCGCCCTGGGTAAACCTGTGGAAAACTCCCATAAAAGTTCTGACCAAATCCCCAAACCGCTGACTCAGAGCGGGATTTAGCCCTACACTCCCAAGGTTTCAGAGCAAGTGAATCTCTATCGGTGGAACTCCATTGTCTGGGTTATCCTAGGGGCTGTCAATCCTTGTTTTCACCCATCTTGGCGATCACAATCCACGACAGAATGGGCATTTCCAGACTTTTGGCGCTCCTCACGTTTTCCCCAAGGCGCCAGCGGCAGTTATCCCCAGAAATGTCTTGAACCCTAGTCACAGCGCAAAGGCCTGTGGAAAACTTTACCCCCATCTGTGGAAAACCTTGGGAAAATTGGGGCATTTTTGGGGAAAGTTAGGGGAAAATTAAGATTCTATTAAGCTTTGCTTCAGAGAAAATAAAAGTGGCAAAAGTTATGAATTCCTGACTTTATGAACTTTTGCGGCGATTCGTCCTGCCCTGTACCCGCTGGAGTGAGATGTTACAGACGGGCTTCGGGGGGCGGCCAGTCACTGTCCTCAGTAGGTTCTGGATTTTCAATGGTTATCCCCTCTGCCATTGCCTCGTCCTCAGCATCCTCAACATCACTATTTTCAGGAATATCCCCTAGGAGATCGGCGGCAGAGGTGCGCGATTGCGGTGCTGGGGGCATCGTTTCTGTGGGTTGAGCATCGGCAGCAGCTTCAGAGACTAAAGGCGGCTCTGCCCCTGCCTTAGGGGTTGCTGTGGGTTCTGGAGCATTGACAACTGTTTCAGGAGATGCGGGTTCTTCTGGTGCTGCGGCGGTCACTGTGGCTTCTGGAGCCTCAACCCCTTTTTCAGGAGGGGCTGGCTCTTCCGAGGGGGCCACCGCTGCTTCTGAAGCAGTAATTGTTGCTGGTGCTGGCTCTTCTGGGGTACTAGCAGTTGGCGGCTGTAGCGTTTCAACACTTGACTCTTCTGGGGCGATAGTTTCGGCCCCTTCGTGATTAGCCGGTGTGTCTGCAGTTGGGCTGGCCGTTGGTTCAGCTTCCGCAGATTCTGCTGGGACTGCGGCAGCTGCCGCAGTGGCTGGAGTGGGTTGTTCAGCAACGGTAGTGGGGGTGCTTGCTGTCCACAGATCTGCTTTGATGTTGCCAGTATCCATCGGCGGTGGCGGAGTATCCACGGCAGCCTGGGGGCGATCGGGCTGCTTCCGGAAGCCCCTGCCCAAGCGACTCACCAGGCCTTTCAGTGGCTCACTGATTTTCGCAAAGGTACCTTCGGGCAGCAGAGACTGGACTTTTTGCCAAAGGGCTTGGGCTTTTTGGGTATCGGTGCGATCGCCGGGGTGGGTCAGTTGCCAGCGATAGCTGAGGGTCTGCCCGCCAAACCAAAGGATTAAAGCCACTGCAGCTGTCATTCCTAGGAGCAAGCCACCGCCAATGCGATCGCCATAGATCCACAGGGTCAAGGCAAAGAATAATCCCGCGCCACTGGCCACCAGATCAAACCTACGGTACAGTTCCGGCAGAAAGAAGCCCAACAGATACAAGCCTAAACTGGCGATCGCCATACTCCAAGCTAGCAAGTTCGTCAGCATTCCCAGTCCTCAGCAAGATAACGACACACCGACAAGGCGGTATCAACCTTCTACCATACACCCCGCTGAATTTATCTTCGCTAGAGTTTATTCTTTGTCGAACTCTTGAGCCACTCCTGAAATCAACCCTAGACTGAGCTATGCTCAATAAACTGCCTGCAAAAAATTTTTTCGCTCAAGATGACATATTCACCCCAGATCTGCCAGTATTAGCCCATGGAGCTTCAAGGTAACCTGCTATGATTAGCCTAAGAATTTATACCTAGTTCATGCCTAAGTTGATATTCAATTCATTGACTTGAGTCTATTGACACTACTATTTTTGGTTCTAAAAATTTTCTTTTGGCGGAGTAAAGGAGTTGCTTGTGGCAAATCGGCCAGTGATGGAGTTTAGCGGACGTCCATTCCACTTCATTGGCATTGGCGGTATTGGGATGTCAGCCCTTGCCTACATTCTGGCCAAAAAGGGCTTTAGGGTGTCTGGATCCGATTTGCGTCCCAATCGTTTGACCCAGCAACTGGCTGAGTTAGGCGTGCGGATTTTTATTGGCCAGAGTGCTGCTAACTTTGAAACGTATCCCTTCACCCCACTCCCTCAGGTCATTTGCTCCACCGCCATTCGCAGCGATAACCCTGAATATCAAGCGGCTCAACACTTAGGCTGTCCAATCTTTCACCGTTCCGATGTACTGGCGGCACTGATGCACCGCAGCCAAAGTATTGCCGTTGCCGGTACCCACGGTAAGACAACCACCAGCAGTATGATTGCCTATTTGCTGTTACAGGCTGGGCTAGATCCAACAATTATTGTTGGGGGGGAAGTGGCGGCATGGCAGGGCAACGCCCGTGTGGGTCAAAGTCCTTACCTTGTGGCTGAAGCTGATGAGTCTGATGGCTCCCTGCGCAAATTCCATCCCCATATTGGCGTCATTACTAATATTGAACTTGACCACCCCGATCACTACAATTCCCTTGAAGAGGTGGTGGCCACGTTTCAGCAGTTTGCTACTCAAGCAGACATTGTGATTGCCTGTGCCGATTGTCCAAATATCCGCGATCGCCTGCATCATCCGCGCCTGTTGACCTATAGTCTGCAACGGCAAGCAGGGGTGGACTACTGTGTGGATCATATTCAATACACCTCTGAGGGGACGACGGCACGGATTTGGGAGCGGGGCACCTCCCTTGGAATTTTGCAACTGAATGTTTTGGGTGCCCACAACCTGCAAAATGCCCTAGCGGTGATTGCAGTGGGACGGTATCTCGGCATTGACTTTGCCACCATTGCTGCTGCTCTTTTAGAGTTTCGCGGTGCCCGCCGCCGCTTTGAAGAACGGGGACAGGTGAATGGAATTCGCTTCATTGATGACTATGCCCACCATCCCAGTGAAATTATGGCTACCCTAGAGGCAGCCCGCCTCCAAGTGGGTACTCAAGCCCCTTGGCAACGGATCGTGGCGGTGTTTCAACCCCACCGCTATAGCCGTACCCAAATCTTTCTCGAGGCCTTTGGCCAGTGCTTCAGCGCCGCGGATCACGTGATCTTCACGGATATCTATAGTGCCGGCGAACCCAATCCCGGCACCATTAGTGGTGCCGATGTTGCCACCTGCGCCCGTCAGTATCATGCTTCAGTGGATTACTGCCCCACCTTTGAAGCGGTACAAACTCGCTTGGCGCATCTGCTGCAGCCGGGCGACTTGGTCATCTTCCTTGGGGCTGGCAACCTCAATCAACTGATTCCGTCTGTCATGGCGGATCAGGAACAATTCAGTGTCTCTTCCCTCACTGAGGCGATCGCCCTATGACCTTGGCCTGCTTGCCCCAAACCCAGTGCCCCCTACAACGTCAAGTCTCCCTAGCGGGCTTAACCACCCTCAACGTCGGTGGCTGTGCCGAATGGTTTGTGGAACCGCGTACGATTGCTGAACTGCAAGCGGCCTATACTTGGGCACAGGAGGAGGCACTGCCGATTACGGTTTTGGGGGCAGGGTCTAATCTGCTGGTGAGCGATCGCGGTGTGCCGGGGCTAGTGATCTCCACTAAGCATCTGCGCTATCTCACAACTGATCTAGAGACGGGACAACTGACGGTGGGTGCAGGCTATCCCTTGCCCAAGTTGGCTCACCAGAGTGCCAAACTCGGCTGGCGTGGTCTGGAGTGGGTTGTTGGCATCCCCGGCACCGTTGGAGGGGCAGTGGTGATGAATGCCGGTGCCCATGGCGGCTGTACAGCGGAGCGGCTGGTGTCAGTAGTGATTTTAGAACCCGATGGCACGTTGGCAGTGGTGTCGGCACGGGAGTTGGGCTATGGCTACCGCACATCGAGTCTTCAGGATACGCAGCGCTTGGTCCTGCAAGCCACATGGCAGTTGGAACCCGGCCATGATCCTGCCCAAGTGAAAGCAGATACCCAAAAACACCTGAGCGATCGCCTGCGGACGCAGCCCTACGATTTCCCCAACTGTGGCAGTGTCTTCCGCAATCCCCAAGGGTGGACAGCGGGTTGGCTAATTGAGCAAACGGGCCTGAAGGGCTACCAGATTGGACATGCCCAAGTTTCCCAAAAACACGCCAACTTTATCCTTAACTGTGGTGGTGCAACGGCCATGGATGTCTATCATCTGATCCGCTATGTGCAAACTGCTGTGGCCGATCGCTGGGCGGTGTGGCTGCACCCGGAAGTAAAGCTGATTGGCGACTTTGCCTAGGGTCTATGGCCATTACCCTCTGCATGATTGTGCGGGATGAGGCGGCACGCTTACCCCAGTGCCTAGCCAGTGTTGCCGGCGTTGTTGATGAGGCAGTAATTGTGGATACGGGGTCGCAGGATGAAACGGTGGCGATCGCCCGCGCTTGGGGGGCACAGGTCTATGAAATTCCTTGGCAAGATGATTTTGCCGCTGCCCGCAATGTTGCTTTAGGGTATGTGACCACTGAGTGGGTCTTAGTTTTGGATGCTGATGAAACCCTCACCCCTGCCTTTGCTGCTTTGCTGCCCCAAATTTGCCAGCAACCCAACTGGCTGGTGGTGACCTTGCTGCGGCAGGAACTGGGTGTCATTCCCCCCTATACGCCCGTAGCGCGTCTCTTTCGCCGTCATCCCGCCATCTCCTTTCAGCGCCCCTACCACGAAACCATTGATGACAGCGTTTTGGCGCTACAACAGCGAGAACCCCATTGGCAAATTGGTCATGTCAATGGTGTTGCCATTGTCCACAGTGGCTATCTGGGCGACCAGCGGCAGCAAAAGCAGGAACGGGCTGAGCGGATCATGCGTCACCACCTTGAGCAGCACCCTGAGGATGCCTACCTGTGGAGTAAATTAGCCGGTGTATATCTGGCTAGGGGCGACTGGGAGCAGGCTCAGCAGTGTTTAGAACAGGGCTTAAAGACTGAGATACTTCCGCCAGCGATCGCCCATGAACTTTACTATCAGCAAGGGAATCTCTACGCTGAGCGCGGGGAGTGGCAAGCGGCAATTGCCGCCTATGAAATGGCTCTAGGGACGCCCACCCCTGAGGTGATGCATCTTGCTACCTATCTGCGGCTGGCGGAAGCCCAAAAGCAATTAAAACGCTGGGGGCATGCCCTGGCCACCTACGATCGCCTGCAAAGGTTAGATCCGACCTGTGCCTTGGCCTATCAAAACCAGGGGGCACTGCTGCTGCGTCTAGGACAGGTCAGTGCCGGCCTTGACAAACTACGTCAAGCCATTGTCCTGCTGCGGGATCAAAATCCGGCGGAAGCCCAGCGCCTCACCCAAGAACTCCAAGCAATGGGATTCCTCTCACCCAGCTGGAAGAGTTCATAAAGTCTTTTGGATGAGGGGAGTTGTCCGTACCCGTTGCTGAATTGCCTCATCCCAAGGTTCTTGACCGGTCAACGACAGGCGCTCAATCAGGAGTCTCTGACCACCAGAGCGCAGAATCACATTGCCGCAGGTAATACAGGTCATACATTGACAAATTTGGCCCTAGGGCAGGGAACAGGAGGAGGGGTTTGGGTGGAGAGTGCAAATTACGCCAGAGGCTCCGAAGAGCTGCGGCTCAACTTTGACAAACCGGGATTTTGACAAAGTGGGATGGCAATAGGACCCTATCAAACATCCTGCGTACCATTGCGCCAATCATTCCTTTGGCGGTAGGCACAGACACCAAAATCCAGGGCTCAGTGGGGAAAGGCTGGGCGATCATCCCAACCAGATGGGCCAACCAGATGGGCGTTGTTCTCAGATAGCCAGCAGCGGGCCGTCAATGGGGCGAGAATAGGCTTGCTCAAGGGTTCCTGCATAGCCGGAGGGTGGCTTTGCGCTCGCAGAGGTAGGGATCAGTGGTCTCGATCCATGTAAAACCCAAGGGGAGTAACACCTCCTTAAGGGGGTTCGCGATTCCAGGATGCGGTTGGCAATTGGCCAACAAAAAGACAAAGACGAAAATACCCACCGCAACAGCGATGCTCATCGGATCCACCACCATGATTTTTCCCGCTGCTGGGAGTGCTACCCTCGGCCTACCACTGGGCTGCGATCGGCATGCGCCAACCGGAACCAAAGGCGCGATCGGTAATTTTTAAGCCCGGTGCTGCCTGCTGGCGCTTGAATTCTGCCCGTTGAACCATGCGCCGCACTTGCTGCACAAGGTCGAGATCGTATCCTGCAGCGGCAATTTCTTGATCCGACTGGTGGCGATCAATCATCCGTGCCAAAATGCCATCAAGAATGTCGTAGGGTGGTAAGCTATCCTGATCCCGTTGGCCGGGTTTGAGCTCAGCACTGGGGGCTTTGCTGAGAATGTGGGGGGGAATCACCACGGGGCCAGCGATTGGCAGATCGGGAATAGGACTGCCCTGCGCTGCCTGCTGGTTCAGCCAATGGCACAGCTCATAAACACGGGTTTTGGGGACATCGGCAATGGCGGCGAGCCCGCCACTCATGTCGCCGTAGAGGGTGCAGTAGCCCACCGCTAGTTCTGATTTATTGCCGGTGGAAAGGAGCAAGTGGCCAAACTTGTTGGCGATCGCCATCAGCAGGGTACCGCGAATGCGGGCTTGGATATTTTCCTCAGCCACGCCGCTGGCAGTGCCGGCAAAAAGGGGAGCCAGCACCTCGCTGTAGGTCTGCATCAGGGGAGCAATGGGTAAAACCTGCGTGGCAATGCCCAGGTTCGCTGCCAAGTCCTTGGCATCCGTAATCGAGTGCTCGGAACTGTAGGGGGAGGGCATCAGCACCCCCAGCACCTGTTTGTTGCCAACAGCAGCGGTGGCGATCGCCGCCACCAAGGCTGAGTCAATACCGCCACTGAGACCAATCACCACCTGCCGAAAGCCACATTTACGGGCATAATCCCGCACCCCCAAAACCAAGGCTTGCCAAATTTCCGCCGCTTCACCTCTGGCCAAGGGAGCAATCATAGCGGTGGGTTGCAAATCGCCATCTCGCCAGCGCACGGCTAGGTAGTCCTCACGAAACCCCTTGGCGCGGCTCACCACTTCCCCCTGCCGATTTACCGCTAAACTGGTGCCATCAAAAACCAAGTCATCATTGCCCCCGACCTGATTGGCATAGATCAAGGGACAGTTATATTGCCGCGCTGTGTGCTCAATCAACGCCTGCCGCAACTTGGGTTTGCCCACACAGTAGGGGGAGGCCGAGAGATTCACAATCAAATCCGCTCCCTGAGCCACCAATTCCGCAACGGGATTGCGCTCGTAGTGCCGCTGCCCCCAAAACTGCTCATTGTTCCACAGGTCTTCACAAATTGTGACGCCAATTTTGAGCTGATCGGTGGCCGTCGTCAATGTCAAGAGATTCTCTGTACTGCCGGGGGCAAAGTAACGGCACTCATCAAAGACATCGTAGGTGGGCAACAACTGCTTGGCGAAGACCTGTTGCACCTCACCTGCCCGCAGGAGAGCAGCGCCATTGTAGAGGGGCTTTTGACCCTTGAGGCCAGCGTCAGGGTTGGGCAAAACGGTTCCCACCAGTACAGCCACCGCTGGGGGCAGGGCACTGGCCAGGTGGTGCAGTTCCTGCTGCATTGCCTCAACAAAATGGCGGTTGAGCAGCAGATCCTTGGGGGGATAGCCACAGAGGGCCAGCTCCGGGGTAATGACCAAATCCACAGGGTGCTGGCTGCGGATCTCCTGGACGGCGGTGGCGATCGCTGCCGCATTGGCTCTGAGACTGCCGACGGTGGGGTTCAGTTGTGCAATCCACAGATGCACAGCCATAGACAATTCCTCAAAGGTTAGACAAAAACAAGGGGCTTATCCTTCAGGGGTGCAAAGGCCTCGCGATCGAAGCGGTAGAGGGTTGCCGGTCGCCCCGCCCCGCGGATGACTTTCTGGTGCGTATCTTGCAAGATGCCCAATTTCAGAAGCCGGGAGCGGAAGTTAGAGTAGTCGGAAAAGTTAGCCCCTAGGACGGTGCTGTAGAACTGATAGAGATCGTTGAGGGTGAAATACTCCGGCAGCACATCAAAGGCCACAGGGCTATACTCCAGCTTATTGCAGAGGCGGCGGTGACCATAGGCCAAAATTTTGCTGTGATCAAAGGCCAGATCAGGACAGGCACTCAGGGCAAACCACTGCACTGGCAACTCCCCAGGAGCAATGAGTTCGGCATCGGCAAAGCGCACCAAGGCAAAGTAACTCACAGACAAATAGCGTTTGCCATAGGTGGGATTCCGGTCCGATTCGCCAAAGGTGTACAGTTGCTCCAGATAGAGGTTACTGACGCGAATTTTTTCCGCCAAGGTGCGGTAAGCAGCGGCTTCAAGGGATTCCCCCTGCCGTACGAGGGTGCCGGGCAGGCTCCAATAACCGGCAAAGGGGGGCTGTTGTCGCTGCACCAGTAGCACCAGGAGGCGATTTTGATCCGTATCCACGGAGAAAATGACGTTGTCCACGCCAACGACAAATTCTGCCAGGGGCAAAGGGGAGACCGTCATGGGTGCGAGTAAAGTCCTTGCTCCTGAATATACTGGGCGATCGCTGGCAGGAGTTGTTGGGTATCCCCCTGTTGCCGATAGGTTGTCGAGGAAACCGCTGGCCCGCAGTAGTTCGCCAGTTCTACGTGGGGACACAGCCGCTGCACCACTTGCCAATCCTTAGGGGCAATGACAACGCCAGGGCGCTGCAGGACCAACAGTTGCACCTGGCCGAGGAGTTTTTCCGCCTGGTACCACTGGGGTAGCTTCGCAAGGACATCACTGCCCACCACAAGGGTGAGGAGTTCCCCTGGCCACTGCTGCTTCACCTGCTCAACGGAATAGAGGGTGTAAGGGTGGCTGAGTTCGGGGTGATGCTCGACATTGGGGCGGTTGAGACTGCGCACCAGTAAATTCAGCATGGCTTGGCGATAGGGCAAGGGGGTTTGTTGCCCCTTAAAGGGGTTATCGGCTGCCCACACCAAAATGCGGTCATAGCGATCGCTCAACCACTGGAGAATGTCCCCGTGGGCGGCTGTGGGTGGATCGGCACTGGTACCAAAAAGGGCAATGGTCATGGGCGCTGTCGTAACTGTTGGATCAAGGCGGCAAGGGCAGGGGAATAGACGACAGGCTGGGTCACATCCAAGAGAGTCTCTGGCAATTCCGCGAGGCTGGCGCGGTGGCGATCGCGAATGGTCATCAATGACTCCGGCGGATAAAGGGGGCACCCTTCCCTCATAACTGGTTCAAGGAGCGGTTTACCCCAAACCTGTTCCTCGCTGGCAAGGGCAAGGCAATCCCCACTGGGGCGGCGATAAATTTGCTTGCGTCCGGGTAGGGTCATTTTGCCACTGGAGATCTTCATTACCCCCTGACCATTGATCTCCACCAGCTTATAGACACCGTTGACCGGTTCTCCCGTAACCAGCTTCGTGCCGATGCCATAGGCATCAATACAGGCACCCGCTGCCCGCAGGCGGCGAATTTCCCCCTCATCGAGATCGCCACTGGCAATGATTTTGACGTGGGGCAACAGTTGACGGATTTTCTGGGAGAGGCTCAAGAGATCCCCGGAATCAATGCGCACCGCCTTGACCAAAATCTCCCCAGCGGCTTGGCGATCGGCAAGGGTGCCAATGGCGGCAAGGCTGTCATAGGTATCTACCAAGAGTGCCCCTTCGGGATAGTAGCGCAAGAAAACCGTAAAGGCCTCCTGTTCCGTACCCTTGAGGGTCGCGATCGCCATGACTAGGGAATGGGCCATGGTGCCTACGGGAACCATCCCCAACTGCTGCGCAGCAAGGACATTGGAAGTGGCCGTAAATCCTGCCGCTAGGGCAGAGCGGGCTGCCCACAGGGACGCTTGCGGACTGAAGGCGCGCCGCGTGCCAAATTCCAGGAGATCCACCTCTTCCCCCACCAGCTGTCGCAGCCGGGAAGCACGGGTGGCCACAAGGGTTTGGTAGTTGACGATATTGAGCAGACAAGTTTCTATCCACTGGCCTTGCCAGAGGGGGGCGTCAATGCGCAGCAGGGGCTCCTGGGCAAAGACGACTGTGCCTTCCGGAACCGCCCAGACATCGCCGCGGAACTCACTCTGGCTCAATAGCTCCCAAAATGCTGCCGGTGCACGTTCAAAAACCGCCAGACCTCTGAGGTAATCAATTTGCTGAGGCGTAAACCGCAGCTGTTGCAAATACTCCAGTACCTGAGCCAACCCCATCGCCACCAGATACGTATAGCCTCGGGGCAATCGCCGCACACTGAGTTCAAAACTGGCGGGTGTCCAAGCCAAATCTTCGCCGGCGTAGGTGGCCACCATTGTCAGTTGATAGAGATCCGTCAACAAACTGTAGTCACTGGTGGCCAAGGTGAAGCCTGTCATTGTTCTGGGATGTCGAGGATGTTTTACTTATAGTAAGTTTTACCATAATTGTCAAGGCGATGCCATTCTGCGTCGTACTCAGCCAAGGTGGTCAGCAGGGGTGCCGATCGCCAGCGGTCAACACCAAAGCCGAGGGCATAACAGGGTTGCCATGTTTCCAAAAGATGAAAAATTGCCGTGCGGGCGATCGCCCCTTCGAGGGCAGAGGAAAAGACTAGCTGCTGCGGTTCTAAACCCCGACGCAACAAGAGACTCAGCGCTTCTGGAGGACCAAAGAGAACCGGCTTAATCACAAAGAGTCCCGGCCAGCCGCGATCGACCCAACGCTGCAATTGCGCAGCATTGACCACACTTTCATCGAGAGCGATCGCTGTTGTCACCGCTTGGGCAAGGCTCAATAGAGCTTGCCATTGGTCAGGGGGTAGCGGTTGCTCCACATACTCAATTTTGCCGTTCCCATGGCGATCGAGCCAAGTCAACCAGCGGGTTGCAGTTGCCACATCCCAGCCGCCGTTGGCATCAAGGCGCAATTTTGCCCCTTGGGGCAGGGCTGCCAGTAACGCCTTGAGAATTTCTTGCTCCGCCTCTGGGCACAGGACACCCACTTTCCACTTGAAGGTGGTTTGTCCCCGCTGCCAAGGCTGCTGCCACTGCTCAAGGGCGGCCTGACCACTCCCTAAAAGTGCGCAGATTGGCCAAGGACGCACTCTATAGGGCAATCGCCCCACACTCTGCCATGCGGTGGCAAAACCAAACTGGGCAGCCGGTAACGCCTCTGGAATCGTGGCCATGATCTCTGGGGTCAGGTAGCCAGGGAGTTGCTCACACAGGGCAATATCAGCATTGAGGGTTTCGCTGCCCCAGCCGGGGAGGGGGGCAATTTCACCGTAGCCCACTTGACCCTGTTCATCTTCCAGACGCAGATAAATCCCTGAGCGCGATCGCCAGATCCCCTGCGCCGTTGTCAAAGGTTCCTGCAGAGGTTCCTCATAGATACGCCATTGCCAGCGCATCCCTAGCCCCCACTAAACCCGCTCGAGGGTGGCCTCAAGCAAATGTTTGAGCTTATGGTTGTTGTGAATGCCGCTAAGAAGGGTGTAGTGATTGGCATCCAACTGCCAGTAGTGCTCAAAACCCGTACAGCGGTTGACATCCCCCAGCAAAATAAACTGCTGCACGATCGCACGGGGGGTAATCCAGCCCTCCCCTTCTAGCCGACCCAAGAGGCTGTGTTGGAGCACATAGGTAAACACCTGCTCATCCAGTTCCAACTTTCCCCGTGACTGCAACACTAATTCTGGCTTAACTTGATCGGGAAATGTGATCTTGGCCGCCATTGAAAACCAGTCATCTTGGCCGTAGGAGACAAGAATCCTCCCCGTCACTGGAAGGGGTTCTTGATTGGCCTCTAGCCAGGTGCCCTTGAGCAGCCACCGTCCCCCATCCACTAAAAATGTATGATTCACGTTTCTCATACCCCCAATGGCTGTCCTGATTGTATCGTTACCCTATGGGTGGGGGTAGAGATCAGCAGAAATTTTTGTGACATACTTCCAACGCCCATGCTGACGCCTAAAGTGCAGGCTTCTTCGTGACCTCTGCTCCTGCATCGGGGCTTTCCTGAGCTTTAAGGGCGGGATGCCCGACCGCCCCCTGTCTCATAGGGGTTACCCCATTAATCAATCAGCTCTAGTGGAAAA